>JBIILL010000006.1:0-21287 GCA_044232665.1 Candidatus Planktophila sp.
GGCAATTGATGAGCCCGGTGCATATGAAAAGCCGTACTCAGAGTAAAATAATCCTACGGAAGTAACACACGTTGCTTTTCGCCGACAGCCAGCCGGATGGAGAATATTGTGGCAACGGACCGTTTAGAAAATATTGTAGGACTAGCAAAGCGTCGTGGGTTTGTATACCCATCATCTGAAATTTATGGCGGACTTCGAGCATCATGGGATTACGGCCCTTTGGGTGTTGAGCTAAAGAATAATGTTAAGCGCCAATGGTGGAAGTCCATGGTCATGGGCCGCGAAGATGTTGTCGGCCTTGATTCATGTGTGATCTTGGCAAAAGAAGTCTGGGAAGCTTCAGGACACGTTGCAACATTTAGTGATCCACTAACAGAGTGCACCGCTTGTAATAAGCGTTATCGCGCCGATCACCTAGAAGAAGCGTATGAAGCAAAGCATAAGAAGAAGCCAGCGTCTTTAACTGAGGTTAATTGTCCTGCTTGTGGAAACAAGGGACAGTTCACAACTCCAAAGCAGTTCAGTGGATTGCTCAAGACTTTTCTTGGACCAGTAGAAGATGAATCTGGACTTGCTTATTTAAGACCAGAGACTGCGCAAGGAATCTTTATTAACTTTGATCAGGTAATGACGACTTCTCGTAAGAAGCCACCATTTGGTATTGGCCAAATTGGTAAATCATTCCGTAATGAAATTACACCAGGAAACTTTATTTTCCGTACTCGCGAATTCGAGCAGATGGAGATGGAGTTCTTTGTTGTCCCTGGTAGTGATGAAGAATGGCACCAGTACTGGATTGATACTCGTATGGCTTGGTATGTGGACCTTGGAATTAATCCAGAGCGTCTTCGTGTTTACGATCATCCAAAAGAAAAACTGTCACACTATTCAAAGCGCACAGCAGATATTGAATACAAGTTTGAATTCGCCGGAACTGAATGGGGCGAGCTAGAAGGTATTGCAAACCGCACCGACTTTGACCTTAAGGCGCACTCTGCTGCCTCTGGTAAAGATCTTTCTTACTTTGATCAGGAAAAGGGCGAGCGTTGGACACCATTTGTTATTGAGCCTGCAGCAGGTGTTGATCGCTGCACGCTCACATTCTTGATGGATGCATTCACAGAAGATGAAGCACCAAATAGCAAGGGGGAGATGGAAAAGCGTGCAGTATTAAAGCTTGATCATCGTCTTGCACCTATTAAAGCTGCTGTCCTGCCTCTTTCGCGCAACGCTGATCTATCTCCTAAGGCACGTGATCTTGCAACCCAACTTCGCAAGAACTGGAATATTGATTTTGATGATGCCGGCGCAATTGGTCGTCGCTACCGTCGTCAAGATGAAATTGGTACTCCTTACTGCATCACCATTGACTTTGAAACTCTTGAAGACAATGCGGTGACAATTCGCGATCGCGACACAATGGCGCAAGAGCGCATCGGCCTAGATCAGGTCGAAGCATGGCTAGCACCTCGTTTACTAGGTTGCTAAAACCACTCTTACTTCCATTAGCAAGCGGTGATCACTACATAGATCCACCGGTTGTTCTGGCACCCATGGCTGGAATCACCAACGCTCCATTTCGCACATTGTGCCGGGAACAAGGAGCGGGATTATTTGTTTCAGAAATGGTGACAGCACGCGCACTCATTGAACGCCGACCTGAGACCCTTCGAATGATTGTTCCGGGCAAAGATGAATGGCCACGCTCTGTGCAGTTATATAGCGTTGATCCAACAACGATGCGCGCTGCTGTGACAATGATTGGAAAAGAAAACTTAGCCGATCACATCGATATGAACTTTGGTTGTCCTGTGCCAAAGGTGACTCGCAAAGGCGGGGGAGCAGCCCTTCCCTTTAAGCGCAAGCTCTTTTCAAACATTGTCGGTGCAGCAGTAGAGGCAGCAAAGCCTTTTGGAATCCCAGTAACAGTAAAGATGCGCATTGGTATTGATAGTGATCATGAAACCTATTTAGAAGCAGCCAAATCTGCAGCTGATTTAGGTGTTGCATGGGTTGCGTTACATGCTCGCACAGCAGCACAGATGTATGAAGGAAAGGCGGATTGGTCTGCAATTGCGCGTCTTGTGGAGCACTTAAAGCCAACAGGAGTACCTGTTTTAGGCAATGGAGATATTTGGTCTGGGCGTGATGCAATTGAAATGGTTGAACAAAGTGGTTGCGCGGGAGTTGTAGTTGGACGTGGATGCCTCGGTCGTCCTTGGTTGTTTACAGATTTAGTTTCAGCACTTAAAGGTGATGGAGTTCAGATCACGCCAACTTTGCATGAAGTGCGAGAAGTTATGTTCCGCCATGCAAATTTGATTACTGAGTACCTAGAATCTGAAGATCGCGGAATGCGCGATATGCGAAAGCACATGGCGTGGTATTTGAAGGGTTTCCGTGTGCCACGAGAGATTAGACATGATCTAGGAATGGTTTCTTCATTGCAGGAGATGCGCAATCTTTTGGATCAATTAGAAGATCAGCCTTATCCAATAGAGGTTGGCGATAAGCCACGTGGTCGCACGAGCCATGGTCGCCCACCAACATTGCCTGATGGTTGGCTAAACGACCCCGATGAACTAGTTCACGTTGAACTAGAGGATGCGTTTTCTGGCGGATAAATGTTTTTATTTAGATTTATTCGCCGCATCATCACAATAGTTGTAGTTCTTGCATTAATTGCTCCTGCCTATGGAGTTTCACAAGTCTGGCGCGCAGCTAAGAATCCTATTGTGAGACAAGCAGATGTCATTGTTGTTTTGGGTACTGCGCAATTAAATGGCAAGCCAGGTGAAGCGCTAGAGGCACGTTTGATTGAAGCAAAACGAATTTATGATCTTGGGTATGCATCATCAATAATTACTGTTGGCGCAGGTGCGCCAGGGGACAGGACGACGGAGGCCGCATCTAGCAAGTATTGGCTTCGCAAAAATGGAATTCCTGCAAAGAAAATAACTGCAATTGAAGAGGGTCGAGATACTTTAGTGAGTACTAAGGCCTATGCCGCTGTGATGAAAAAACGATATGTCAGCGATGTCATCATCGTGACTGATCCGTATCACTGCAAGCGCGCGATGGCGATGGCAAATGATCAGGGAGTTATTAGTACATGCTCTCCCGTGCAAAGCGGTCCAAACACTATTGCAAATAGTGGCTATAGATATCTGCTTCGCGAGGCGGGTGCGTATTTGGTCTATATAACTGTAGGCAAGCGCGGGCTACAAATTAGTGATCACTTACCTGATGCAGACATTGTTACTAAAGTATTGCCATGAGCTACAGCGCATTTGATCAAGAGCGGTTCTTAGATGAACCTGCAAAGCGCGCGGGCCGAACTGAATTCATGCGTGATCGCGCACGTGTAATTCACTCAGCCTCTCTTCGACGATTAGCTGCAAAGACACAAGTAGCAGTTCCTTGGGAAAATGATTTTCAGCGCACCAGACTTTCTCACTCTTTAGAGTGCGCACAGATTGGGCGCGAGCTGGGTGAATCACTCGGCGCAGATCCTGATCTACAAGACACTGCATGCCTTGCACATGATCTTGGCCATCCACCCTTTGGTCACAATGGCGAAGAAGCGTTGGCAGAGATTGCTCAAGATTTTGGTGGCTTTGAAGGTAATGCGCAAAGTTTTAGATTGTTAGTTCGCTTAGAGGCAAAGACTGTTGATGCCAACGGCAAGAGTCTTGGACTTAACTTAACTCGCGCCTCTCTAGATGGTGCAACGAAGTACCCATGGCCACGGTCTGAAAATCCTCGTAAGTTTGGTGTTTACGATGATGATATAGAGATCTTTAATTGGATGCGCACAGATGCACCAGCAGGCAAGAAATGTATTGAAGCCCAGATCATGGATTGGTCTGATGATTGCGCCTACTCAGTCCACGACTTAGAAGATGCAATCTTTGCTGGGCAAGTCTCTGTTAAAAACTTTGAGCAAGACTTTGCAGAGTTATACAAAGTGATGACCGTTGATTACAAGAGCGATGCCACAGAGCAAGAAGCAGTAGATGCTCATGCACGACTGTCTGCCCTCTCTGCTTGGCCACATTATTACGACGGCAGCCATCGCAGCCTTGCCCGTATGAAGGATTCAACTAGTCAGTTAATTGGTCGCTTTGTTTTAGCAGCAGAGATCCAAACTCGTAAAGTGCACGGTGATGGCCCGCTTTCACGCTATAGCGCAGACCTTGAAATCCCTCGTGAACAAAAGCTTGAAGTAGATTTCTTAAAGGCTATTGCTGGGCATTACTTGATTAACGCTGCACACTCACAAGATAGATATGCAAAACAACAGGTAATCATTGGCGAGTTAGTTGAGATGCTTTTGAAAAATCCGAGCGAACTAGATTCATACTTCCAGAAGCCCTGGAATGAGGCGGGCGATGAAGTGGCCAAAATGCGCGTGATAATTGACCAGGTTGCAGCCCTTACTGACCCGGGTGCCTATGCCTTGCATGCACGCCTACTTGCTAATCGGTAGGGTACGAACATGAGCGGTCGCATTAGAGATGAGGATGTTGCATACATTCGCGATCGCGCACCTATCGATGAAGTAGTTGCAGATTACGTTCAGTTAAAAAATGCAGGCGGCGGACAGAAAAAAGGTTTGTGCCCATTCCACGATGAGAAGTCACCTTCATTTCATGTGACACCGAGCAAAGGATATTTCCACTGCTTTGGTTGCCAAACTGGCGGAGATGTCATTGCATTCTTAATGAAGATTGATCACCTAACTTTCACAGAAACAATCGAGCGTCTGGCAGATCGCATCGGTTACACCCTTCGATATGACGAGGGTTCAAACACCGGACCTGTTGTTACATCTAGTACTCGCAACCGTTTAATCGCCGCACATGGTGAGGCCGCAAAGTTTTATCAAGAACAACTCAATTCATCACCAGGTGCGGCCCACGGCCGCGAGTTACTGACAAAGCGTGGCTTTGATCGCGCTGCCTGCGAGCAGTTTGGTGTGGGTTACTCACCCGATGAATGGGATGGCCTCACAAAACATTTGCGCGCCTTGGGTTACACAATTGATGAGCTAGAACTGGCTGGACTTTCAAAGATGGGCCAACGTGGACCAATTGATAAGTTCCGTAATCGCTTGATGTGGCCAATCAAAGACATCTCAGGAGACATTGTTGGCTTTGGTGCTAGAAAGCTTGCTAGTGACGCTGATGATCAGGGTCCAAAGTATTTAAATACCTCTGAAACTCCGATCTATAAGAAGAGCCAAGTGCTCTACGGGTTAGATGTTGCAAAGAAGGAGATTGCCAAGAAGCGTCAAGCAGTCATCGTTGAAGGTTACACAGATGTAATGGCGGCCCACCTTGCAGGCATTACAACAGCGGTTGCAACCTGCGGTACGGCATTTGGCGCAGACCACATTCGCATTTTGCGCAGATTATTAATGGATGATGATGCATTTAGAGGAGAAGTTATCTTCACCTTTGACGGTGATGCGGCAGGACAAAAAGCAGCACTACGCGCATTTAGTGAGGACCAGAAGTTTGTTACACAAACCTTTGTTGCAGTCGAGCCAGATGGATTAGACCCTTGTGAGCTTCGTCAAGAAAAGGGCGATCTTGCACTGCGTGATTTAATTGCCCGCCGTGTTCCTCTCTTTGAGTTTGCAATCCGCGCAGAATTGAAACATCACAAATTAGATTCAGCTGAAGGCCGAGTCAATGCATTAAATGCTGCAGCACCATTAGTTGCTCAGATTCGTGATAAGTCTTTGCGCCCTGAATACACCAGATTACTTGCAGGCTGGCTTGGCGTTGAGGTTGAAATTGTTACTAGAGCAGTCTCTCGCGGAGTGAAAACTTCTCCAACACAACAAGCATCAGTTGAAGAAACAACACATCAACCTAATTTTAGACCAGATCCCAATGAAGCGAGATTGATTCTGGAGCGCGAAGTATTAAAGGCGAAGCTGCAGGATCCAACACTGTTCGATGGGGATCTCTGGAGTTCAATTGAGGCCGTAGCCTTCACACATCCTGCTTATATTGCACTGCGTTTAGCTATTGATTCTGTTGAAAAAATCTCACCAGATAATATTGCTGATGACAATGTGAAGGCGTTGTTTACTGAGTTAACTGTTGAACCAATCCGCGCCGATGGAAAGCCAACTGCTGCATATGTTGCAAGCATCGTGGCTCGTTTGCGAGAGGTGGCTATTTCACGATCTATCGCTGAACTGAAATCTTCACTTCAGCGCTTGAATCCCGTGGAAAATGAGATCGAATACACGGCTGCTTTTGCCCAATTAGTTGCGCTGGAAAGTGCCCGCAGATCTCTGCATGATTTGGCGCTTGGCAGCCTTTAGTTTTTGTCCAAACCCGTGTGTGCGCTAGAGTTTGCGCTTGCACCGTTAATCCCTGATAGCTCAACGGCAGAGCAGTCGACTGTTAATCGACAGGTTCTTGGTTCGAATCCAAGTCAGGGAGCATGAAGCTCTCGCGTAGATCCGCGCTTCGAATGGCCCTAGTGGGGGCGAACACAACCCTGTTTGGGACTCCCGCCCTTGCTGCTAATCACCAGATTGTTAAGTTAAGCAAGATCAAAGTTGGCGGCACCTATTCTTTTCAACTCAAAAATGGCGCACCAGCGCTCTTGTTTCGCACAAAGACCGGTGTATTCGCCTATCAAACAATCTGTACTCACGAAGGTGGATTAGCCAAGTTTTTTGCCCCACGAAAGTTAATGGTGTGTGATGTGCACAATGCCAGTTTCGACCCATTTAAAAAAGGCAAGGTCGTTTCAGGTCCTGCAACTAAACCACTTCCGATCGTCAAGGTTGCCATTAAGGGTGACTGGATAATCCTGGCTTAAAGATTTAGGGATAAGGTTTTCATATGGCACTCTTCCAACTTAACGTAGCAATTCCAGATCGCCCTGGTTCGCTAGGACTACTTGCATCTGCAATTGGCGTAGCAGGTGGAGACATTCGTGCGCTCGCAGTTGTGAAATCAGAAGATGGCAAGGGGTATGACGATCTAACTATTGCGATACCAGGTAGTGATCCGACTGATTTGCTTAATGTTTTGGGTGCAATTGGCGGCGTAGAAGTACTTTCTATAATCCCGCTTTAATTCACATATAGAAGTTAGCGTCTAGATAAGAGAACTGCGCCTTGACTTGGCAAGGATGTAAAAAACCGCGGAGCCTTAAATTTCTTATCTGCAAAAGCTTTTTCAACTGCGCGAATTGTTTCCGTGGTCTTGGCAGCCTCAATCAGAGCAATCGCACTTCCTCCAAAACCGCCACCCACCATCCGTGATCCCAGAGCACCTGCTGCCAATGAAGCATCAACTGCTGCATCTAGTTCGGGACAGGAAACGTTGTAGTCATTACGCAATGAAACATGCGATGCATTTATTAGCTGTCCTACCTTTACAAAATCGCCACCACTCAACGCTTCTACGCAATCTAGGACTCGCTTCATTTCGCTCACCGCATGACGTGCACGGATGTATTCAGTCTCCGTCAATTTATCTCGGGAAACATCTAACTGTTCCATCGTTAATTCACGCATGGATTTAACAGATAATTTAACTGCAACAGATTCACAGGATGCGCGGCGTTCGGCATAGCCACCATCAGTTAATGCATGATGGGCTTGCGTATCAATTATTAATAGTTCTAATCCGTGTGATGCGACATCAAAGGGAATATTGCGGGTTGAAAGATCTCTGCAGTCCAGTAACAAGGCCGATCCAGTTGTTGCCATGAGGGAAACAGATTGATCCATGATGCCGCAGGGGACTCCCACATACTGGTTTTCAGCTTTTTGAGTTAAGCGAGCAAGCTCTTCAAGATTAAATCCCATATCAAACAAGTGATTCATCGCAGTCGCCACAGAACACTCGAGTGCTGCAGAAGAAGAAAGTCCTGCACCAAGTGGAACATGCCCATCAATCATGAGATCGACTCCACTTTTAACACCCATCGACCACAGGACGCCTAGTGCATAACGCTCCCATTCACCTTTAAGTCCAGGCTTCACATTTTTGATATCAACGGTGACAATCTTGTTTCTGCGTTGAGCTGATGCAATACGAACAATTGAGTCATCCCGCTTTCTAACTGCGACTAGCGTTCTATCTTTGATCGCAAAGGGGAGTACAAAACCTTCGCTGTAATCGATGTGTTCGCCAATTAAATTTACACGCCCTGGTGCTGCAGCAACTAGATCTGGTTGGACGCCAAATGTTTCAAGAAATTTGCCTTCAACCGCACTCATTGTTATGCCATTGATTTCAAGGTATCAGAGACCATTGCGTTCATATCTCGAGTTGGTTCCCACCCGAGGCGTGTCTTAGCCTTTGAAATATCTGCAATTAAAACCGCGGGATCACCAGCACGTCGCGGAGAATCAATAAATGGAATCTGCTGTCCAGTAGCAGAACTTGCTGCTGCAACAACTTCGCGCACCGAGTATCCAGAACCGCTTCCTAGGTTATAGATCTCGTGCCCAGGCTTTCCTAATGAATTCAGAGCCTTTAAATGTGCATCGATTAAGTCAATAACATGGACGTAATCGCGAATGCATGTTCCATCTTCTGTGGGCCAATCAGTACCAAATATCTTTACAGGATTATCTGTTGTGCTGCGCAAAACATTAGGAATCAAATGTGTTTCAGGGTTATGTCGCTCTGCTAGCCAGCCACGCTCTGCTTTGAGCGCACCCGCCACATTGAAGTAGCGAAGGGAAGCTGCAGATATTCCATGCGCTGCTGCCTCTGCAGTAATCATGTGATCGATAGCAAGCTTTGTTGCACCATATGGATTAGTTGGGATGGTCTCTGAGGTTTCAAGAATGGGAACAACCTTTGGCTCGCCATATGTGGCGGCAGATGATGAAAAGACGATTTTGGTAATTGATTGTTTGCGCATTTCATCGAGCAAGATGCGAGTTCCGTTAACGTTGACTGAGTGGTAGAGATCAGGTTTTTCAACAGATTCTCCAACAAGGGATTTGCCGGCAAAGTGCATAACTGCATCGCAACCAGTTAGCGCATCGGCAACTTCATCAACATTTAGAAGTGAACCATTAACAAAGCGCACACCAGCAGGGACCGTATCGGCGTGACCCATACTGCAATCATCTAAAATTGAGATTTCAAAGCCTTGGGTGAGCAAAATTTCAACTGCAGTTGATCCGATATAGCCAGTACCACCAGTTACTAATACCCGCATTACAAAACTACTTCACGCAACTGGGCTGCAGATTGTTCTGGACGCATGTCCATGATGAACGCTCCCATCGCAGATTCAGAACCAGCTAAATACTTTAATTTTCCTGGGGCGCGACGAACACTCGTGATCTGCCAGTGAAGACGCATTACATCTCGGCCAACACGCACAGGTGCTTGATGCCATGCTGCGATATACGCCATTTCAATACCAAAGACACCATCTAATCTGCGTGTGACTTCAAGTGCGATCTCTGGGAAAGCATCACGATCTGCATCTGTTAATCCAGTCAGATCTGCAACTGGGTTCAGGGGAGTGATGTGAATTTCAAATGGGTAACGGGCAGCGTAGGGGACATATGCGATCCAACGATCATTTTTAGCAATGATGCGCTCTTTATCTCTAATTTCACGGGCAACAACTTCATCAAACAAAACCTTGCCTGTCTGCTCCTTGTATTTGTTGGCAGCAGCTAACATCTTCTCAACGCGTGGTGGAATATAGGAATAGGCATAAATCTGACCATGTGGGTGAGACAGGGTCACACCAATTTCTTCTCCGCGGTTTTCAAAGGGTGCGATGTGTTCAATGTAGCTTTCTTGTGAGAGCTCTGAGGTGCGATCAATCCATGCCTCGAGCAATGTGCGAACACGTTGAGGGGATAGATCCTTAAACGCTTTGCCATGTTCTGCTGTGAAACAAATAACTTCACACTTACCGGCAGCAGTTCCTAGATCAGTATCAGGTCCAACTAAGTCAGGAAGTGCCCAATCACCAAAAGGAGGACGAAGTGATGGCGAGCGATTATCAAAAACAACTACTTCAAAATCTGATTCAGGAATTTCAGTGAGCAATTCACCAGTTGTGGGACACAAAGGGCATAGCTCCTTTGGTGGCAAAAAGATTCGTCCTTGACGATGAGCTGCCATTGCAACCCATTCATTGACCAATGGATCTAGGCGAAGTTCACCAATTCCTGGTTGCTCTTCCTGTGGCCTGGCATCGTCAACATTTCGCGCTTGGCCAGAGGTGTCGTAGTAACGAATTCTTCGACCATCGGCCATATGGCGATCATTTCTGATGACGCCTGCTTTTAGTTTTTTACTCTCGCCCATAGTGTCGTTACTCTACCTTTGTGAGTAAGCAATCGGCACTATTGAGCGCGCCATCGTCATCACTACTGCTTGAAGTAGTCGACGGTGCCCTTGTGATCCAACACTGGGGAGCACCCATTCATGGAGATCTCGCATCTGTACAAACAGCGATTCGTCCATCGATTGCAAATAGCTCTTGGGACCAGCCACAGTTCCCCGGAATCATGCGTGAGAGTTCTCGCGGGTTTTTGGGGCGTCCAACATTATCTGGGCACCGTAATGGAAAAGCATGGTCAACAAAGTTTGAAGTTACAGATTTTCATCATCAGAAAAACCATGTTGCGATAACTTTCAGGGATCTTCATGCAGAACTTGAAGTTGTCATCTCTTTTGATCTTGATAACCATGGCGTTTTGTTTCAAAGAGCGACAGTCAAGAATTTAGGTGAATCCGAGTATTGCCTCAATGAGTTCATTCATTGGTTGCCGCTTCCAAAGGAAGCAACACAAACTTTAGATTTTGCAGGTCGCTGGTCAAATGAGCGCAATCCGCAGCGCAAGGAAATCGCAACTGGCACCTGGGTTCGAGAATCTCGAGAAGGTCGCAGCGGACACAACTTTTCAATCGCAGATATCGCACTAACTGCGCAAACCTCTTTCCAATCAGGAAAGGCATGGGCCACAAGCATTGCCTGGAGCGGTAACTCGCATTATTTAGTTGAAAAACTATTTGATGGTTCACAATCAATGGGTGCTGGTGAATTGTTGCTACCAGGTGAATTGATATTGGCATCCGGTCAAACATATGAAGCACCTGCTTTAGTTTCAGTATTTTCAGCAGAAGGATTAGATGGCGTAAGCGCTGCTTATCACTCATACCTTCGAGCACGTGAAGTACATCCAAAGAAAGAACGCCCACTTACGTTGAATATGTGGGAAGCGTTGTACTTTGATCACAACGAGGAGAAGATTAAGGCGTTGGTTGATGTTGCAGCCGAAATAGGTATTGAGCGAGTAGTTCTAGATGATGGTTGGTTCCACTCCCGTCGCAATGATCGTGCTGGCTTAGGGGACTGGGTCATCGATCCGGCTGTGTGGCCAAATGGTTTGTCTCCAATCATTAAATACATCAATGACAAGGGAATTGAATTTGGTCTGTGGTTTGAAGGCGAAATGGTTAACCCAGATTCAGATCTATATCGCGCCCATCCTGAATGGATATTGCATGAAGCAGATCGTGTGCCACCACTGTGGCGCCATCAGTTAGTTCTAGATATTGGCCACGATGGTGCTTTCAATCATGTGTTGGAGCAAACCTCTGCTGTTCTTGCTGCTCACAACATTGGCTACATCAAGTGGGATCACAATCGTGTGTTAATTGATGCGGGCCACCTTGGCGCAGCGGGTGTTCATCGCCAAACACAAGCGATCTATCGTTTATTTGCAGAGCTCAAGAAGCGTCACCCAGGACTTGAAATTGAATCCTGTGCATCAGGTGGAGCCCGCGTTGATTTAGGCGTGATTGATTATGTAGATCGTTTCTGGACCAGCGATAACAATGATGCGCTAGAGCGTCAAACAATTCAGCGCTGGACGGCTCAAGTTATTGCACCAGAACTCCTTGGTACTCACATCGGTCCAACTCATGGTCACCAAACAGGTCGCACACTAGAGCTTTCTATGCGCGCAACAACAGCTTTATTTGGCCATGCGGGTATCGAATGGAATATCACTGAAGCAACACCAGATGAGCGAAAGCATTTAGCAACATGGGCCCAGTACTACAAGAACAATCGCGGTCTGCTTCATTCCGGAAAAATGGTTCGTGTTGATTACCCAGAAGCACATGCATATTTGCATGGCGTAACAGCACATGATGCATCACGTGCAATTTTTGCTTACGTGCAATTAACACCAACAGTGTCAATTCATCCATCACCACTTAAGTTTCCTGGGTTAGATGAGAACGCAAACTATGTAATCAAGGCTGTGTTTCCGGCAGGTAACCCACGCTTTATGTTAATTACTCCACCGGAGTGGATGGCAGGAATAACGATGTCGGGTTCTGCGCTATCGGCAATTGGTGTGACTGCGCCAATTCTGGCTCCTGCAAATGCTTTGTTGATCGAAATAAGTAAGGCTTAATCAACCCAATTCAAGGTTCGCTCCACAGCCTTTTTCCATCCTGCATAACCAACTGAACGTTGTTCTGCAGTACTTGTCGAACTCCAACGACGAGATTGTTGCCATTGCTTTCGAACTTCATCGGTAGATGACCAAAAACCAACAGCTAAGCCAGCTGCATAGGCAGCACCGAGGGCAGTAGTTTCACCAATTAATGGTCGAGTGATATCAATTCCCATAACATCTGCCTGCATCTGCATGCATAAAGAGTTAGCGGTAATTCCTCCATCAACACGCATTTCCTTCATCGGAACGCCACTGTCGGCAACCATTGCATCCATGACATCTCGTGTTTGGTAGCAAATAGCTTCAAGGGCTGCGCGCGCAAGATGTGCCTTTGTTGCAGCTCGAGTTAATCCAACAATTACGCCACGTGCATCGGTGCGCCAATACGGAGCAAATAATCCTGAAAATGCCGGGACAAAGTAAACACCTGCAGTATCTGTAACAGAAGATGCCAATCCTTCTGTCTCTGCTGCATTTGAGATTATTCCTAATTGATCGCGCAGCCATTGAATTGCAGAACCAGTAACGGCAACAGAGCCTTCAAGTGCGTAATGTGCTGGTGCATCACCTAGTTTGAAGCAAACCGTTGTCAGAAGGCCATTTTTAGAGCGCACAATTTCTGTGCCTGTGTTTAGAAGTGCGAAGTTTCCGGTGCCATACGTTGTCTTTGATTCGCCGCGTTCAAAACACACCTGACCAACCATTGCAGCTTGTTGATCACCCAAGATTCCTGCAATAGGAATTGCCGTACCAAATGGACCATGAGGATCTGTTAGCGCATAGGTTTCAGAGGAGGATTTAATAACAGGCAGGGCAGAACGTGAAACACCAAAGATGGAAAGAAGTTCTGCGTCCCAATCCAAGGTTTCAAGGTTCATTAACAATGTGCGGCTGGCATTTGTTACATCAGTTGCATGCACGCCTCCGCGGACACCACCAGATAAATTCCACAGTAGCCATGAGTCGATAGTTCCAAATCGCGCATTGGTGCTCTTGGCAGCTGGAACATTATTCAAAAACCAATTCATCTTGCTGCCAGCAAAGTAGGGGGCGATGGTTAAGCCCGTTGAGTGGCGAATCTTTTCTTGTTGGGCATCAGATAATGAAGCCAAGAACTCAGTAGTGCGAGTGTCTTGCCAAACAATTGCATTAGAAAGCGGTTGACCCGTTGTTACATCCCACACCACCGTTGTTTCACGTTGGTTGGTCAGCCCAATTGCTGCTAAATCTGAGCCTAAAATGTTCGCTTGCTTGAGAGCTCCAGCGATTACTTCTTGAGTTCGCTCCCATATTTCTGTCGCGTCATGTTCGACCCATCCTGCCTGCGGAAGAATTTGGCGATGTTCTAGTTGGTGCTGTCCAACAACCTGGCCTGCATGGTCAAAGATCATGAATCGAGTACTACTCGTGCCCTGATCCAAACTGCCGATATATGCCACGATGCACAACCCCTCGCCGTAAGTTAGGCTTAGCGTACTCACTCGTTACGGAGATGCAACGCATATGTTCTTGTCACAACTTGGCCCTGACCAGCGTGACTCTGCCATTTCCCAATTAGGCACAGAACAATTCGACATCCTTGTTATTGGCGGGGGAGTCAACGGCGTTGGCGCAGCATTAGATGCGGCCTCTCGTGGATTAAAAGTCGCCCTCATTGAGGCGCAAGACATCGCAGCTGGAACATCGAGTAGATCCAGCAAGTTAATTCATGGTGGCCTTCGATATCTTGAACAATACGATTTTAAATTAGTACGTGAAGCGTTGCACGAGCGCGAGCTAATGGTTTCAACGCTGTGCCCACATCTTGTTAAGCCAGTTGGATTTTTGTTCCCACTTTCTGAAAAATTAAAAGAGCGCACCTACGTTGGCGCTGGATTGGCTCTCTATGATGCCTTACGTGGATTTCAGCGCGCACTGCCTTGGCACAAGCACCTAAGTCAAAAACAAATTAATGAGATCGCACCATCATTGCGTCATGACATTGTTACCGGTGCAATTAAATACTTTGATGCCCAAGTAGATGATGCTCGCCACACAATGGCAGTTGCACGAACCGCAGCACGACACGGCGCAATTATTGCAACCCAAGTTTCCGCAGAATCTTTAATTCGCGAAGGCAAGCGTGTAGTGGGTGTTAATGCTCTTGATTTAGAATCTGGAAAGAAGATTGCAATTAAAGCCGGTGCAGCGATTATGTGCGCGGGCGTTTGGAGCGATCAACTACATGAGCGCTTTGAATTAACTCCTGGATATCACGTGACAATGAGTAAGGGCGCACACATTGTTGTTCCTGGATCTGCAATTAAATCTGATGCTGGAATCATTTTAAAGACTCCGGTCTCTGTGTTGTTCATAATTCCATGGGGGGATAAGTGGATTGTTGGCACAACAGATACTCCATATGAGGGTGATCGCGCCGAGCCATGTGCGACCAGAGAAGATGTTCAATACATATTGGATCAAGCCAATCGAGTTCTCGAGCCAAAGCTACGAGCAGATGAGATTATCGGTGTGTATGCAGGATTGCGTCCCTTAGTTGCAAACAACAAGAGTGCAACAACAACCAAGCTTTCACGTGAGCACACAGTGGATCGACCAGCTGCTGGATTTGTTTCTATTGCCGGCGGTAAGTACACGACATATCGTGTGATGGCCAAGGATGTAGTAGATCGCGCAGTAATTGAACTACGTAGATTAACTCAAGAATCTGTGACAGAAAAACTTCCATTGATAGGTGCCGACGGTTACTTTGCATTAGAGCAACAGAAAGAACGTATTGCTCAAGAGTCTGGGCTAGATGTTGAAACCGTTACACATTTACTCAATCGCCATGGATCACTGATTAGTGAGATCCTTGAAATAATTGAAGAACAACCAAAATTAGCCACCAAGCTAGATGCAGATCTGCCATACATTAAGGCAGAAATTGTATATGCAACCTCTCATGAAGGTGCCCGATCTGTAGATGATGTGATTTCTCGCCGCACACGCTTATCTTTTGAAGCGGTCAACCATGGTGTGCACCTTGCAGATGAAGTTGCAGCACTCATAGCACCAGTTCTTGGTTGGAGCGCAAAAGAGCGCAAGGAATCTATTGCGCAGTACGTAGAGTTAGTTGAACGTGAAATTGCAGCTCTAGATGAATTACTTGAGGTTAATTCTTAATCTGTCCTCTGCAGCCATCAGTGGTTGGCTTTTTAGTCGCAGTAGGTGATGGGGTTGGCTTAGACGTTGGTGTTGGCCCTTGTGTAACTTCAAAAGTGACCGGAAATGTTGATTCTGCGTGAGTACCTGAAACATCTTCGAATAAAACTTTTCCGCTATATGTGCCAGCTAATACGCCCTTGAGAGCAAGAGTCCATACTCCGCTTGTTTCTCGCATTATTGTTTGTGTGGGCTTAGTCGCTGGTGTCGTCGTTTTATCAAAGACTAGTTTCACACTTCCTGTTACAACGGGAGAGCCGCTCGGCCTAACCACATTTACTTTAAAGGTAACAAGTTTGTTGGTTGTGCTTGCCGATTGACCCACAACGCTGAGCACCGTTGGTTCTTGTTGTGGCATTAAGTCAACAAGAGTTGGTGCCCAACTTCCCTTTGCCAAATCTAAGAAAGATGAAGGGGTTCCACGGAAAACATTGAGATCTAATCTATTTCCAGGTACTCCGTATTTGGGAGCAATCCCACAAGAGGAGTATTGCCACACAGTCCATTGGGAATCACAATTTGCGCCAGTCCATGAGTGCACATAACAACCACCGGTTTTGATACCTGGTTGATTAATCGGGTTGGCTGGATCAATTGCGTACTGCGCTAACCACAATGGATATTGAGCAAGTTCTGGAGTACGTGTCATAGAACTTTCTAGAAAGTTTGCATATGAGTAGAGAATTGGAGTTTTACCAGTCTTTTCTTTTACTGATGCAAGAAAAGTAGTTGCCCACAAAGTCACAGCGCTACGGGTTGCATACTTTTGGCATGCACCTGAGGAGGAGTAGCGAACACACTTGTTTTCTAGATCTAGCGCATATGGCAAGTCTTTATCGCTATAGCCACCCATCGATGCCAATCGCCACACAACTTTCTGGGCTTGGGCCAGTGCATCTCTCTTAATTCCTTCTGGATCTGTTACGCCAGGCAAGACTGCATAGTGGTAAAAACCTGTGTAAATACCAGCAGCTTGTGCAGCGTAATGATCCATTGCGGCATATTTGACCGCAAGTAGGTCGGCTGACTCTCGAGTATCAGATGCTTTGATGAAGACAAATCTCATTCCTGCTTCATACATCTTCACAAAATCTATGGGCTTATCGTTGGGATGCTGCCAACGACTTATATCTGCGCCATGAATGCGCCCACCAGGGCCAGTTAAATCAATAAATTGAGCAGGATCAGTATTTGAAATCTCAGGTTGCTGTTTCACAGTAATGGAACGAATGGGGGAGTACAAACTCTTTCCACCAATTACAGACACGGCGCGATAGCGAACATTCGCGTTCAGCGCGGTGGCAAGTGCAGTGACTTTCCAAGTGCCAACCTTGGTGACCTTTGTTGTGAAGCGAGTTGTTGTCCACTTTCCAGCCGTATCAACTTGGATCTTTACAGTGGTCCCTGAACGGTTTGGCTTTAGATTTCCATACAAAGTCAGCAATGTTTCTGAAGCACTGGGTGTTTGTTTGACTGACATAGATAAAGTAGATGTGGCTGCAACAGATTGCGGTGCTCCTACGACTGCAACTACTAAAGACAAAGCAAGTAGATAGATCTTGAGTCTCATTGTTCGATAATCTCAACATCTATGCCGATAGTGGATTTGATTGCTACAACCAAGGCGGATTTCAGGTTAGGGCGAGTCTCTGAGTATTCATGTGAGGTCGCAAACTTTCGGCTATCTGAAAAATCTAATGTCAAAGTCCCATTCTCAAATGAGCTTAAGCGAGCATCAAAGTATGCGATCCACGCAACGCGGTTTTCTGACTCGAGGGCATCAAGCACCTGATTCCACTGCGCGCGAATCTCAACTAGCTCCATAGGCGCGAACTTTACCTGTGCCCGCCCGTGGAACAGGAATGTTAGTGTCTAGGCGCGCCAATCCACTTGAAGTACTCGCCAACTAATTGCACCCTCAAGTTCTTTGATCGGTCGGGTTGCACATTGAGCACCAATGCGATCCGAGAAACAATCTGTTCGATCGCTTTTTCACTGACAAATCTCATGCGACTAATCTCAGCATTTGTTAAGCCATCTGCCACAAGGCGCAAGGTTTCAATCTGGAGATCTGTTAGATGCAAGATCAAATTTTCGAGTGCTTTTTCATGGAGTGAAACATTGCCACCGACCCAAGTAACCTCAGATTCAGGAACCAAGACTCGTGACTCTGAAATAACATCGCATAAGGCAGCAACACTGTTCATGGCCTTCTTGAGAACCATCTTGGTCCCATAAGGAATATCACTTGTAGTTTCACCGAGTAATCGAAGATCGGCACATGCAACAAGCATGACTATTCCAATAGCTGGAGACTCCTTGCGGATCGATCTAGCGATTTCAATAGAATGCTCATTTGAAAAATGCATATCAATGAGCAGCACATTGGGTTGCATGCTTCGCATTAACAAAATCGCTGACGACTCTTTTTGTGCTTCTCCTATTACATTTGTTCCATGCAATTTAAGTGCGGCGGCCATCGTCGATAATTCAAAAGCATCATCCATGACTAGTAAAACTCGATCGCTCATTCCTAAAAGTTACGCCAAGCATTGCCCAATAGACACAGAGGGGAGAGTCAAATGAGAGGTAGCAGTAATTTGGGTGAACTAATTTTTAGTCAGGGACTCAGTAATTAAGAGAGTAATTCAAAATGGCTTAAGACAAAGTGGGGCGGGTCGGGCTCGAACCGACGACGACGGAATTATGAGGTGGTGTAATTATGGTTCTACGCGGGTCTCTACGTATATTGTGATTCGCATTTGAGCGTGAATTGTCCCTAGACACTCATGTTAATGCCTAGCTGGAACCTTGATTTAGGCTAAATCTCTGCCTACACTTCTTCTAAACTATTAAGGAGTCCTCTATGTGTGTTGGATGCGCAGCAGCATATGCAGCAATTGCTGCATCAACAGTTACCTATTCGCTCTCAGATATCAATGGTGAAGAATCTGGTTTCCAGTTCACAGTTTCAAGTGATGATCTGTCAAAAGCTATTACAACAACACCAACAGGTTCATCTGCAATTACAATTTCGCAACCTAAAGAAAAGGTAAGCACCCTTTCAATGCGGGGCTGGATCGATCCAACTTCACACCAAGCGATCTAATACTTCTAACTGTAAGTGGGGCGGGTCGGGCTCGAACCGACGACGACGGAATTATGAGTTCCGGGCTCTAACCAACTGAGCTACCGCCCCTAACGGGTTAACTTTACTGTAGTTATTTGTTGCGCTGGAATCCGCGCCGGCCCCAGAACTCCCACATGCCCATGACTGATAAAACAAGGGCAAATCCGAACAAGAGGTCTTCTATCGGGGCAGATGCAATGCGAATACCAATGATTGAATCAGGATCATACATAACAATCGCTTTTCCATCGCTGCGACTATGAGTTAACCACCAATTGGTCAGCAATTGAAAAGGAAGGATGATCATGTATGAAAGCCAAAAGGCAAGGCGAGTAAGAAGTGAGTTTTTAAATACAAAGAGATCCACAATAATTGAGATACCGAATGCGGCAATGGCAATATCGCTATAGATCACTTCTTTTCATCCTTTCCAAATTCCTTCTCTCGCAGATGAGGTTTAACTGTTGTGACACCCTCAATAGTCAATATCGCGGCCATTGGGACGATGATGAAAAAGAGAAACTCTTCTAATGGAATATCAAATGGTCCGTATATCCCCAGCATTCGGTCGCGATTGAAGAACCAATGTCCTTGAGCTATCGCATAGGCATCCCAGACCAGAAAAAAGAAACTAATTGGCAAGATGCTGATCAATGCTCGTTTCCATCGTTTCAAAACGCTGGTCTTTAGAACTATCTCTAGCCAAAAAGAGCCAAACACTGTGAAGGCGAGCATCGCCATATATCCGAATTTCTGCACATCAGATCTTCTCACATTCACCTTTGATAGGGTTGCCGAAAAGGGGGAGACATGCAAAATAATGCTGTTGTGCTCTTTACTCGAGTTCGCCTTTTCTCAACGATTTCTGTGATTCTGGCAATCGCAGCTTCTTTGTTTTTTTCAGATCTTTTGGGTAGTAGCTCTATGGGCTGGCAAGTGATTATTGCCGTGATTGCACTTGCTATAGGAATTCCACATGGGGCGCTAGATCACCTAGTAACACTTCCAAAAACAGAGCCTAAGAAAATGGCTCTTTTCATCATTGTTTATGTTGCTGTCGCCATTGTGGCTGTTATCGGAATCCTTAAGTTTAATATTGTTGGATTCATTGTTGTTCTCTTCATGAGCGCGATTCACTTTGGAATCGGTGATGCCGCTTTCATTAATGAAATTGATAAGCGGTCAGAGGGAACCAAAAAACTAAGCCGTTGGTTCTATATTCCAGCTGCAGGCTTTACCCCGGTTTTTATTCCACTTGTTAACTCTGCCAGCACTGAGGCTCTTGCCTCTGTCAATCCTTCGTTAATCAATTGGCATCAAGGCTTAGATTCACAAATTTTGCTCACAATCACTGTCTTTGCAATCCTTGCTATTGGAGTTATGGTTTTTGATAAGAGATACCGAGAAGCTCTAGATCTGATTGTGTTATTACTTTTAGCCCATCTTGCACCTCCTCTTATTGCCTTTGCTGTGTACTTTGGATGCTGGCACGCAATGCGCCACACAGCCAGACTCACCCTCTCACTTCCCAGGAGTATTGAGAACTTAACTCAAGGAATGCTCAGGAAGGCATTTTCAAATGCCGTCATTCCGGGTTTGCCCGCTCTGATCGGAACCTTTGTAGTAGCTGGGATATTGGCGCTAAGTGGTAGAGATTTCACTGATGAGTTTTTTTGGATGGCGTTAGTAGTTGTGTGGGCGCTCACTGTTCCTCACATGGCAGTTACCGCAAAATTGGATCGTGCAGCACTAACCTAAGAACATGAAGCAAGGTCAATTAAAAGCAGCTGCAATCGCACTCTTGGTATTGGTAACAACGGTTTCACCAGCACAAGCCGCACCAAATTATGTATTTCCAATTGTTGGCTGTGATTACACATATGCAAAGGCGCATCACGACTATCCCGCCACAGATATTTTGGCAAAAGCAGGTTGTAGATATGTTGCCGTAACATCAGGTGTTATCGATGAAGTGAATCGAGTTGATTCATGGTCAGGAAAGACAAACCTTGGAGTAGACCGCGGTGGCTTATACGTTTCCTTTATTGGAACAGATGGTGTTCGTTACTACGCCTCACATTTGCGAACGATTCCTCAAAGTATTCAACCGGGCGTTGAAGTAAAAGCTGGCCGGTTACTTGGAACTGTTGGCGCAACAGGAAGTGCGCGTGGTACAAAACCACACATTCACTTTGGTCTTTCATGGAGTACGCCACCACAAACGTGGTGGGTGCGTCGTGGAATGGTGTGGCCTTGGAAATATTTAGATGCATGGAAAGCTGGTAAAGATCTATCACCTGCTAAAGAGGTTGAAGCACAACGTTTAAAGAGCAGCGATATTCCGCCAGAACCTAAGAAGTGAAATAAAAAACCCCGCCAGTTACCCGGCGGGGTTTTTTAGAAGTTAGTGTTGATTAGGCAGGGTTTACTGCATCAGCCTGAGGACCCTTTGGACCCTGT
>JBIILL010000063.1:0-6899 GCA_044232665.1 Candidatus Planktophila sp.
ATGGCAAGAAGGTTTGCCTGGTGCAAAGGTTGGCGGACGTCGTTTGCTCGTTATCCCAGCTGATAAGGGATATGGTCCAAATGGTTCAGGCCCAATCGGTCCTAATGAAACTTTGATCTTCGTCGTTGACATTATTGCAGTTTCCTAATGAAAATTAATAAATTAATCGCAGAGTTTGTAGGTACCGGAGTTCTTGCAGCCACAGTAGTTGGCTCAGGAATCATGGCGACTTCATTAACTAAAGACGTTGCCTTACAGCTCTTAATCGTTGCGGTTGCAACTGTCTTTATCTTGGCTGTATTGATTCAAATGCTTGCTCCAATTAGTGGCGCACATTTTAATCCTGCGGTATCACTCGTTGATTTTCTGAACAAAGGCCTTTCAGCAAAGAAGCTAGTTCTCTATGTTGTTGCCCAGGTATTTGGTGGAGTTCTTGGAGTTATCACCGCAAATGCAATGTTTGAGCTTCCAGGAATTCAAGCCTCAGCACATGCTCGATCAGGTGCAGGCTTATGGCTTGGCGAGGTTGTTGCAACAGCTGGTCTGATTCTTGTCATTCAACTTATAGGTGCTCAGAAGAATGGCAAATACGTTCCATTCGCAGTTGCTGGATGGATTGGCGCGGCATATTTCTTCACCTCTTCGACATCTTTTGCTAACCCTGCAGTCACATTTGCACGTGCCTTCTCCGATACATTTGCGGGCATCGAACTAAGTTCGGTTCCTGCATTTATTCTGGCGCAGTTAATTGGCGCTGGTGTGGGATTACTTCTTGCTAGGAGTTTGAAGAGTGGCAAATAAGCCAACTGTTCTCTTTGTTTGTGTTCACAACGCAGGTCGTTCGCAGATGGCAGCCGGGTTTATGCGAGAGCTGGGACAAGGCCGCGTAGAAGTACTTTCTGCAGGAAGTGCTCCTAAGGATTCAATCAACCCAATTGCAGTTGAAGCGATGGCTGAAATTGGAATTGATATTGCAAATAACACCCCAAAAGTATTAACAACTGAAGCGGTTCAAGAATCAGATGCTGTGATCACGATGGGCTGCGGAGATGTGTGTCCGTTCTATCCAGGCAAGCGCTATGAAGATTGGGTTCTAGAAGATCCTGCAGGGCAAGGAATTGAACCTGTGCGTGTGATCCGTGATGAGATTAAGCGGCGCGTAGAGCAGCTACTTTCTGAGCTACTTCCCGCCTAGTTGTTTGCTGATTCATCTGTAATTGGGGAAGTAAATGAAAAGGATAAAGGAATTTATTGTTCACTTCCGCTGGGTAATTGCTAGCCAGCGATTTAAGAAAGAGCGCTTTAAAAAGGAAGGTGGAGAAGACTTCCACCACGAATAACGGTAGCTAACTTACGAAGCTACGTTGCGAAGGATTGGTTGCTCGAAATCTTCGAACTTTGCAATCCATGAGTATCCGCATTCACCGCATAGGGTCATGGGACCAAACTCATCATTTGTAATAATTTCCAACTCAACAGAACGGCAGACATAGCAAGTTGGAAAATCAATTAGTGACGACATGACAACTTCCCTTCTGGTACCGAACAAGGTTGGGGAAGCACCTTAATTATCGTCGTGAGCTTGCACCCACCTGAAGTGTCGAAGTGAATGTCAGGTTAAATCTTGGTTTACCCGTTACTTCTTTTCTTCTAGATACATAGCCACAGAGTTGATACACCAGCGCTCATCTGTTGGGACGTCATAACCCTCGCCCTTAAAAATGTGGCCCAGGTGTGAATCACAGGCAGCGCAACGAACTTCGGTGCGAATACGTGGAGCAAGTGAGCGATCTTCGATCAAGGTAACGGCGTCAGCTGCAGTTGGTGCATAAAAAGATGGCCAGCCACAACCGCTGTGAAACTTTGTCTCGCTATTAAAGAGTTCGGCGTTACACGCTTTGCAGCGGTAAGAGCCGACTAATTCAGTGTCTGTGTATTCACCGGTAAAGGGACGTTCAGTAGCAGCATTACGCAAAACATCGTAGGCAAGATCGCCTACTCGAGCCTTAAGGGCTGCTTCATCAATGGTCACCTTTTCCATGGGGAAACCTTAGAACACCTTAGGTTTAGGCGCATCTCTAGGATTTCAACACAGATGCAGCTATGTCTAAATCTCTCTCAAAGACCATCAATTGTGGCCCATCTAGAGTTTGCGTGAGCGTTGCCTTGATGTTGGAATCAACAAGCTTTTGCAATGCCATTTGGGCTTCGATGTAATTACTTGGGGTTGGCAAAGGTTTGAGTAAGCCATACTGATCTTTCTTACCCGCTTTGATGGGTGTGATAATCAATTTCTTGTTACTTGTAAATCCCCACTTTAAAACAAGGATCAAGATGGCAAGTCCCACAAAGCCGCCAAAGGATTGTAAGAATAACGCGTTATTGATTCCACCCAACATTGAATAAGTGTAAATCCTAAGTTGTTAAAAGGCCTGACGAATTGCAGGTGCATGTCTCTCGCAACTGCGAGAAGTTATTGAGTTCTCTTTTGTATTTCATCCTGCTAATTTCCTCTCCGTAACGAGAGAACCACTCTTGTTAGACCTGAAATCGGAGATTGCTCAATGTCAGTTCTAAATGAAGTTTTAGATGCAAACAAGAAGTATGTAGAAGGCTTTGGAGAAAAGGGCAAGTTAGCTTTGCCACCTGCCCGTCAGTTTGCAGTACTTACCTGCATGGATGCTCGACTAGATCCAGCAAAGTACGCGGGACTTTCTGAGGGTGATGCTCACGTTATTCGTAACGCTGGTGGCCGTGCGTCAGATGATGCAATCCGTTCACTAGTAATTTCCTACAAGCTACTTGGCACAAAGGAATGGTTTGTAATCCACCACAGCAACTGCGGCATGGAGTTCTTCACCGATGAAATCATGCGTGGGCTACTGTCAAAGAGTCTTGAGACTGCAGCCCTTGGCGAGCAAGGCTTCTATGATGTTGGCAAGGGTCCAGGATCAGAGGAAGCTGCATACATCGATTGGCTAACAATTGCAGATCGCAACAAGGCAGTTGTTGAAGATGTGGAGCGCATCCGTCGCCACCCATTGGTTCCAAAGAACATTCCAATTCACGGCTTTGTATATGAAGTAGAAACAGGAAAGTTACTAGAAGTTCCAGGAGCAAAGGAAGCTGGCGCAGCTAGTCTATGAAGATGTAAACTGTTGACAGCGCAATACTTAGAAGTTAGATTGCCTAGATTATGAGCACCTACGAGGTAGAACGCCTGCAGGTAATTAGAGCAAATAGAGAAAAGCCACGTCTAGATTATTTGAGCGATCGAGGTCGACTCATTCATGGGCCAACACCACCTGGTGGATCAAAACCATCACCTCGCGAAAGTGATTTAACGCCTTCAGAAATCGACGAGCTCATTGAGTTAATCGCCACTGGCAGAAAAACTCGAACACCGGTTGTAATGCCAGAGCGGTTGCGAGCTAGATCGTGGAAATCCATGGAAGAAGTAATTGTGAAGTTGGAGTATGCCCTTGGGTGGGAAGGTGCGGGTTGGAAAGTCGGCGCTGCAAGCATGGATGTTAGAAAAGCAGAAAACATTCCGAGCCCATCGCCAGGTCGACTTTTTACTAGATCTGTTATGAATAGCCCGGCAGAGGTTCCATCGGAGTTTTTTGTTAATTACCGCTTATGTGAATGTGAGTTCGCATTTCAATTAGGTCAAGATTTTCCAGTTCGCGACAAGGCCTATAGCGAGGCAGATTTGCGGGCAGGCATTGAATTCTTAGCCCCAGTAATTGAGATTGGTGATTCAGTTTTTGAGGACTGGTACAGCCTGAGCGGATACTTTGGTGGAATGTATGACAACGCAGGTGGGGCAGCATTTGTAGTTGGTAAGAAGGTAAAGGATTGGGAAGAGATAGATCTACCTAAGGCAAATATTGATCTTTACGTCAATGATTCCTACATCAAATCAGGTCAAGGCATTCAAGCGATGGGACATCCCGTCACCAGTCTGACCTGGATGATTAATTGGCTTCGCGAGCGAGGCAGAGATGTTTTTGCAGGTGAGTATGTGAGCACTGGAACCTGTACTGGACATTGCTTTGTGCAACCAGGTGATTTGGTGAGCGTGGACTTTGGTGAGCTGGGATTAGTTGAGGCGAAGTTCGTTTAAGGAATCACCCACTTATTGAACAGCTTTAACTATCTGCTCACTTAGCCACTTGCGAAGGTTGTATGCATCATCAACCATGAAACCATGGCCAAAGAATCCATGAATCATCCCTGGATACTCCTTCAATGTCACAGGCACGCCAGCTTTTTCTAACGCAACTGCATAGTTAGCACCATCATCGCGCAAGACATCGTGCTCTGCTAAGCCGATGATTGCTGGTGCAACATTTTTAAATGAAGTTGCCCGTGCAGGAATCGCATATTTATTGTTCATGTGCGCTTCTGGCACATAGAGCCCCCAACACCACTGCATCCCCGCACGTTCTAAACCAAAACCAGTTTCATGATCTAGATATGACTTAGATTGGAAATCAGTATCAAGGCATGGATAAATAAGCATTTGATAGGCCAACTTCACATCGCCAGTATCTGCAGCCTTTAGTGCAACTGCTGCAGCTAAATTACCTCCGGCGCTATCGCCTCCCACGCCAATCTTTGTTGGATCAATTCCAAAGCGCTGTGCATTCTTTGCAACCCAGAGCAGACCTGCATAACAATCATCAAAAGGTGTTGGGAATGGATGTTCTGGTGCCTTTTGGTAATTAATACCAATGACTACAAAGCCAGTCTCTGCTGCGATGTTAGACATCTGTGGGGCATAGCGAAGAGTCCAGCTAAATACCCAACCCCCACCATGGAAATAAACAAGTGCTGGAGCATTTGGCTTAACGTTTTTAGGACGATAAATCACAGCATGTAGATCTGCGGTGGGTGAGGTGAAATAAGTATGTTCGGTGTGCACATCGTTAGATTCAGGACCTGCATACTTTAAGTAATCAGCAGAATCTGCTCGGCGCTCTACTAAAGTCGCATCGGCTGACATTGGATTATTGACGGCTGTGTAGTCGAGGTAAGCCTTGGTCTGTGGATGCATGGTCATGGGCGCAAGGGTATTCCAACTACGTGGCACGAACCTGGAATCGAGGAGCTATTCCTGGAGGCAAGGCCAGAAATTGCCCTTCAAATCCCATTTTTCTCGATCCTCTATTATCATTGGGGAATGCGAATCAAAGGGAGTCTTGCCACGGGTGTTCTTATTGCCTTGGGTATTGCCCTGATTCCAATTACTCCAGCTGCTGCTGAGAATGTAATTCCTTCAAGTGCCTGCAAAGTGTGGAACCAAAAAGTTGTTTCCCAGGATAAGACGTATACCTGCGTGAAGTCAGGAAAGAAGTTGATCTGGAATAAAGGCGTTGTTGTAAAGCCAGCACTTACTTCCACGTCAGCTGATGCACCAGCGGTAACACCAACTAACACACCATCTACAACTTCAGCACTAGAAACAGAATCTACTGGACCAACCTGTTCAAGAAATAAAAACGCTCTTAGAAACTGCTAGAAGTCTTCAACAGAACTCGGGCTTACTGTCGTAAGTGGGTGGTGAGGGACTCGAATTACATACCTACACATGGCCACATATGGATTCAATTGATCTTGATCCACAACCCATATTAGGGATGGGGTCTGACATTTGGAATTGGAACTGAATTACGCAGGATTTAGGTCTTGGTTTTAGTCTGAGCCTTCCTGACCCTTTGCCTAAAATGATCTTCTTGAAAGTGCTAGCACTCATTTAACTTTGAGTTAAAGTGTGACCGATTACATTATCGATTTTAATCATTTCATTGATAATGCTTTTGGTGCGTTGAATTTTTATGCCTACTCTAAGAGATAGATAACTATTTATTAGAGTGGAGCTGTAAAAATGGATCTAATTACCGGCTTACCAATTCATCCGCTAATTAATCATGGCGTGGCTGTTCTTGTGCCACTAGCGGCGATTGGCGCTCTGCTTGTGATATTTATTCCTAAACTTCGACGAGTCTACGCACCTCTAGTGTTAGTGACAGTTTTATCAGCCACCCTTAGCGCCTTTATTGCTACCCAATCAGGTGAAGCCCTATCTGAGCGAGTTGGCTTACCAAATGCGCACGCCACCCAAGGTGAGAGATTGTCTTATGTCGTACTCGCATTTGCCATCTTATTCACCGCTTGGTTTGTTCTTGAAAGATCAGACCGGATAAGAGAAGTGCTTGCCAACCTATTTAAAAGAGTGCTTAAAGTGGTAATTCCAATTACAGCGACTCTAAGTTTTGTCCTTACGATATTAGTTGGCCATTCAGGAGCTGAAGCAACTTGGAAGGATCGAATTGTCCAAACGCAGGCAACAACCTTGGAGGAGACTGGACCGAAAGTAAGTAATCAAGCAGGCACCATTAATTTAACAAATTCTGAAATCAAGACTCATAACTTAAAATCTGATTGCTGGAGCATTGTTAACGCAAATGTATACAACCTAACAAGCTACGTTCAAAATCATCCAGGCGGTGCATCTGTGATTGCAAATATTTGTGGAAAAGATGGCAGCCAGGCTTTTGTTAATCAGCACAACACTCAAGGAAAACCAAATAATGTTTTGAGTAGTTTTCTACTTGGCCCAGTTGGGGCATCAATCACCGCTGAGGTAGGTCAAAAAGTAATTGAGCCACCGGTTGTAGGTCAGGGCAGTGAATCAGATGAAGAATCTGATGAAGATTAACCACTGACTGCAGGCCAATATCTCGCCAATGCAGTTTATAAGTGGGTTGTGAGGGACTCGAACCCCCGACCCGGTGATTAAGAGTTACCAGATAAATGACACCCAAAGGGGTGTAAATGAAATATAGCCGGTTGTTTGAGCGTGTCAAGTGGCTGATTGGGTTTATAACGAATGG
>JBIILL010000064.1:0-6791 GCA_044232665.1 Candidatus Planktophila sp.
ACGCATTAGTGATTGGGTCCGTGCCATCGCAAGATGGACCAAGCCATTTTTCAATATTACGACATAGCCTCCGACCAAATAACACACCCGCTTTTATAGCTCATGAGAGTATCCATATCGTCCAACAATCTCTCACCCAATCTAGAACTGATCGTATGCCTTGTTGGTTGCGAGAAGGCAGTGCTGAATTATTCTCGGTATTTATAGTGTCCGAAAAATACGGCGCTGATAACGCGAGGAAAATTAAAGAGCAGAATGTAATGAATGGATATCAATTTGCATCAAGTGGACTTGAATTAAGAAAATTTGATAAGGCTGAATGGTTTGACCATATAAAGGGGTTGGAAGGCAATTTCAGAGATGGTTGTGACTTCACAAAATTCCTTGCCTATGGCACCGGGCTATTGTTGTCTGAAGCCCTCATTGCTGAGAGCGGTTTTGCAAAGATGATGGATTTTTGGCGAGCATTTTCTCTTGATAAAGATTGGCGTGACTCATTCAAAGCAATATATGGCGTCGAAATTGACGTATGGTACAAAACCAAGGGCATTCCTTATGTCATGAGTGAATATGCAAGAGTTCCAGGTTATAAATAAGTAATTGCAGATTAAAAATCGGAGGCGTTGAGGGGTTCGATTCTCACGCTTCGACTATGTCTTACTGGGCAATAGTTTGTTGCCAGTGAACAAAAGACTCCATCAGAGCAATCTCAGCTGCTGAATTAACCCGCAGGCTTTCAGGGTCAGCATCCACCGTCGCACATTTTGCATCATTCTTAAGAGGAACAAACCAACTAGACGCAGTACCTGCAAAATCAATGGCGCTATAGCGAATCATTTCAGGGGTTGAAATACGCAGCATTGATGTTCTATCAATCGTGCGCTCAATCATGTCATCGCCTGTCACGGCCTTTAAAGTTTCAGTAAAGGCAGATGCTGGGCGCACGGCATCAACATCTCCGATTAAGCCTTCAACGGTGCGGTGAAACTGGGTTGTGCGAGTAAGTGGGCGCTGTGAATCATGAATAGAAACAAGATCAAATGGTTTAGCTGTTTTTAATGCTGCAGCAAGGGAAGCCGGAGAGTTTGGATCACAGACAAGAATCTCGCAGCCAAGATCTGCAACGCGGTGGGAATCACTTTGTGAAACAGCAACTGCTAGATGGCTATTGATAGATGTTTCAATAGTAAATGCGCGTGCAACACCAAAGCTGGTTTGTAGGATTGATGTTTTGTTAAGAAGTTCGAAAGCGATTGGCGATGTAATCGCCACAACAACCTTCAGAGAAGGTGTCATGAATTAGGAAGCGAGAACCTCGTCAAGGATTACTGCAGCCTTTTCTTCATCAGTGCGCTCAGCGAGTGCGAGCTCTGACACAAGGATCTGCTTCGCCTTGGCGAGCATGCGCTTTTCACCAGCTGATAGGCCACGATCTAGATCGCGACGGTAGAGATCGCGAACAACTTCGGCAACCTTAATAACATCACCTGAAGCAAGCTTTTCTAGGTTCGCCTTGTAACGACGTGACCAGTTTGTTGGCTCTTCTGTGTATGGCTGGCGCAATACGCTAAACACGCGATCTAGGCCTGCTGAATCAACAACATCACGAACACCGACTAGATCCACGTTGTCTGCAGGAACGCGGACTGTTAGATCGCCTTGAGCAACTTTTAACACTAGGTAGGTCTTTTCTTCACCCTTGATCACACGAGTTTCAATAGCTTCGATTAATGCTGCCCCGTGATGAGGATAAACAACGGTTTCGCCGACCTTAAATGTCATGTGTTGCCCTTCGCTAGAGGATAAATTCTACCAGTAATCCTTAGATCACAAAACCCGATAAAAGTAGCGTTATTTACTGCTTATTTGATGTGAGACAATTGCCCTTATGCGTCGCACCATTTCCGCAATAGCTATTGCAGTATTAGCCGTCTCACTCAGTGGATGCGGAGCGGGTAACAACGCTTCAACGCGCCAGGTCAAGCAGGTAACAGATGGCGTTGAAGGTGCAATAAATAAAGATGGCAATGACATCAAGATTCTTAACCTGCTTGTAGTTGCTGCAGGCGGCGGAAACGCTGTTTTGGTAGGAACAATCATTAATACCGCAGATGTCGAGGATAAACTTTTGGGTGTTGCAATTAATGGCACAACTACTTCCTACACAGGCACCAATACTTTGCCTAAGAACACGCCAATCATTTTTGAAGGTGACAGAGCAAATGCCAAGGCTGTTTTAGCTGGATTTGGTGGATCAGCTGGATCAAATGTGAAGGTTGGTTTGTTCTTTGCAAAAGCTGGTGCAATAACACTGACTGCGATCGTTCGCGATACAAGAGATGATTACGCAGGTGTCACCGCTGCAGTTGATGTTCCGATGGTTTCACCATCACCAACACCTACAAAGTAATTCTTTTAAACCTTACTTCTTACCCTGATTAGCAACAGCTTCAATTGCATCCTTAGCTGCTGCAGGATCTAGATACTCTCCGCCTTTAACAACAGGCTTAAAGTTTGCATCCAACTTGTAATACAAAGGAATGCCGGTTGGAATATTTAATCCAGCGATATCAGCATCACTAATGCCATCAAGGTGTTTTACCAATGCACGTAGTGAGTTGCCGTGCGCGGTAACAAGCACACGCTTGCCTGCCTTTAGATCAGGCACGATCGCCTCATCCCAGTAAGGAAGCATGCGGGTAATAACATCTTTTAAGCACTCTGTCTTTGGTGCACTAATACCTGCATAACGAGCATCATGTGCCTGACTGTAAGGATCTGAGTCATCAATTGCAGGAGGTGGCACATCAAAGCTTCTGCGCCACAACTGGAACTGCTCCTCGCCGTATTCGGCCAAGGTCTGTGCTTTGTCCTTGCCCTGTAACGCCCCGTAGTGGCGTTCATTTAAGCGCCATGAACGCTGCACTGGAATCCAGTGACGATCACATGCATCAAGTGCTAACTGCGATGTGTGAATGGCACGACGGAGCAATGATGTGTGAAGAACATCTGGCAACAATCCTCGCTCTGCGAGCATCACACCACCGCGACGTGCCTCTGCTTCACCTTTCTCAGATAGTCGAACATCGACCCATCCTGTGAAAAGGTTCTTGGCATTCCATTCAGATTCGCCGTGGCGCAATAAGACAAGTTCGAAGTTAGTCATGGTGTGAGTCTAAACCAAATGTTTGAAAGCATCTAAATTGGATAGGGATTCTCCTCGTGAAACCCGCCAAGCCCATTCGCGGCGGATTGCATTAGCAAAGCCGAGTTCAAGAAGTGGATTAAAGGAGTTGTCGCTGTATTGCAAGACAGATCCCACTAAACGATCCAGTTCGCGATCTGTGACTGCAAATAAAGGCAAACGCCCCACCAAGAAAATATCGCCAAGCTCATTAGTAGCAAATGCGATGCCATACATGCCAGCATTTTTTAACATGCAATAGGCGTGCACGCCCGCCTCATTCTCATCAGGTTTGCGGATCACGAAGGCGTTAATACTTAAAGAATGATCACCAACAATGAGTGCGCAATGGGTCTGCAGCTTTTTCTCACCTGGCAAGGAAACTAGAAAGGTATTGGGATCTTTGCGCTCATATTCCAAGTCATGTGAATCTAAAAACTCTTCAATTGTGATGCGGGGGTCGATCGCAGCCATTTACGCTTCCAGTGATTTACGAGACTCGGTAATAACCAGATCGTAGATATCTAGCGTGCCACGAGCTGTGGCATCCCAGCCAAAGTGTGAAGCGTGCTCGATTGCTCCCATAGACAGTAAGACTCGGCGCTGTGGTTCTTGCAGCAAGCGTGCAATAACAGATGACCACGCCTTTGGATCATGACCGTCGACTAAAACACCTGAAATACCATCAGCAACTGCTGTGCGAAGGCCACCAACAGCTGTTGCAACAACTGGTGTGCCACAGGCTTGTGCTTCAAGTGCAACTAAACCAAAGCTTTCACTATAGCTAGGCACAACAACTAAATCTGCTGCGCGATACCACTGCGCTAAATCTGCTCGTGGCACAGGGGGTGCAAAGCGAACAACATCATCGATTGCTAGCCATGTTGCAAGCTCTTTTAAGCGATCAACTTCTTCGGTGTTAGCCCCTGATGCACCGCCCATGACGTTAACGATTAACTTATGACGTAGCAGCGGTGAGTGCTTCACCAATTCACTAGTTGCACGGATTAAAACCTCTGGTCCCTTATGTGGCTGAATGCGACCAACAAAGGAAACTACGAGTGCATCCTTTGGCAATCCAACAAAGTCACGCGCAGCACTGCGACCTTGTCCGGGGGTGAAGGTATAAAGATCAACACCTGGGCTCACAACGTGGACGATGTCAGGACAAGCATCATAAAGAGAAACCAGGCTGGCAGCTTCAGCATCAGTATTTGCAACCAAAGCATTTGCTGCTGCAACAACCTGAGTTTCACCCTGCACGCGAATCATTGGCTCTGGTGTTTCACTTTCAGCTAGATTCAAGTTCTTCACGCGAGCCATGGTGTGCATGGTGTGAACTAAAGGAATACCAAGCTCTTTGGCAGCTGGCATCGCAACTTTGCCAGAAATCCAATAATGAGAATGAATTGCATCGTACTTTTCATCCTTCAAAAGGCGCAAAAATTCTTTAGATAATCCAGAAATGTGTGCAGGCAACTGTTCTTTGGTCAACGTTCCGTGTCCGCATTCAAAGTAGCGCACGCGCACTCCTGGTGAAATCTCAACAGTCTCAGTTTCACTTGCATGTGTCCGGCGCGTATAGATGTCGACACTCACGCCCATTGCAGCCATACGTTGGGCAGATTCGACAACGTAAATATTCATGCCGCCAGCATCACCAATACCTGGTTGTTCCAGGGGTGATGTGTGCACCATCAATACTGCAATGCGCCCGCTCATGTATGTAAGGGTACGCGCCCCTAGAGCGTTGCGCGAATGGTGCCCACTGGCAGGCCTGCACCCAATGTATTAACCGGTGTTTCCTGCGCATCAATACCAAATTTTGCCAAAGCAGCAGCTGTTATCGCCGGCATAGCACGTGCATTGCCATCGCTAATCTTGATTGCCATTGTTCGGCCATCAGCAAGTGATGTCACATTGACAGCCTCTGCTCCATCTTTCATAAACAAGCCAGGGATCTTTTGCATCATCCGTGTTGCAAGGCGTCCGGGACCAGAAACCATTTCAGGGTAATCACGGCAGGCTTGTGCAACTTCTTGGTGCACCGGATCTGTACTAATTGTTAAATGACGAATTGCGCGAGCCAGACCTAACAATGAAAACAAAAACAGCGGAGCACCGCAGCCATCAACACTGACACCAGCTACTTTTTCACCACTCATTTGTTCTACTTCAGCCTTTATTGCAAGCTGCAAAGGATGGGTTGGATCTAAATAAGAATCTATGGGCCAACCATTAATAACGCAGGTAGCAAGCATTCCTGCATGCTTTCCGCTGCAGTTCATGGCAAGACGAGTTGGCTCTGCTGTTCTGCGAAGCTCTTCATCTAATGGTCGATCTAAAATGCATTGCAGCGAGTGCTCATCAAGGCCAGCCTTTGCCAAGATTGATTTGGCTCCTTGCTGGTGCATCGCAGTACCAGCGTGAGATGCACACACAAGTGCCAGCAACCGTGGCTCAATATCTAACCCAGCACGCACCATCGCAGAGGCTTGAATTGATTTAAGAGATGAGCGTGCGTAAATATTTAAGGTTGGATCACCCTTTTGAAAAAGGATGGAGCCATCAGCGTTGAGTAACACCATGTGTCCTGCATGAACAGATTCAACAACATTACTGCGAGTAACTTCTGCTAATACCTCGCCCAGCATTATTCGCTTTGACGTTCTAGTGATGACCAGATGTGGGCTTGTAGTTCATGGCCTTCTGCAGCCATGTCATAGGCATAGAAGAGTTCACCAGCAACAAGTCCATATAACCGCACACCTGCTGTAACAATCTTGGCAGAGGGCGCGGAGTAGCCTTGATCCATTACTAATTGAATCTTTGGACCATCAAATGTTCCAACCCAACCTTCAGTAATTCCAGTGTTGTGAGAGATGACAACCTCTAAAACATTGTTGGGCTTAACGCGCCAGAAACCAACCTCAGAGGCAGCAGGGCGAACAATTTCACCTTCAGCATCAATAATCCAGGAGCGAGAAAAATAGTTGAGAAAATTGCGTCCATCATGATTAAAAACAACCTCTTGTGCGTATTCAAAGGCTGGGATCGTTGGATACTCACCGCGGCCCTTGCCGCGCCAGGTGCCAACCATCCATGCCAATGGATTTAAGTCTGGATGCAAGCCTTCAGGGATTGTGAAAACCATTAGGGACGTTGCCTCCAGTTAGTAATACGCCTAGCTTGTGATTGGCGACCTTTAAAGGCATAAATTACGAGCACCACACCTAATGCGATGGCAACAAGGCCAAGGATTACTGATGTGAAAAGCTCCATGGCTTAAGAATAGCGGTTAAACAATTACCTGCTGCGCCGCCGGCACTCCACCAACCATTAGCGTTGCTTCAATTGGCGTATTTCTTTTCACAACAGCCAATGCAATTGTTCCTAATTCATGGTGACGAGCAACAGTGCCGACAAAGCCAACGACAATCCCATCATTTTCAATTGTTGTGCCAACAGCTGGAAAACCAACATCGCTGCCATCAAGGTGGAGCATGACTAATCTGCGCGGCGGATTACCCAAGTTATAGATCTTTGCCACAGTCTCTTGCCCTCTATAGCAACCCTTTTTCATATGGACTGCGCCATGTAAGACGCC
>JBIILL010000007.1:0-20073 GCA_044232665.1 Candidatus Planktophila sp.
AGTTCTGGATCAAGAATGACCATAAGTTCATAATGACGCATGTGTTAACCCGACCTCCTCTGGACTAAGACGGCCACGGTATTTCCGTGACAGGAGGGTTAAATTCCTTATTACCTAAGGAAAACCTATGGCAATAAGAGGCCTAAGGGTAGGGCTTTCCGGCTTCAAACAGTAAATCGAGGAGCCTGCTGTGCGTATTTCGAGCCTGTAGAGCTCGTCTGGCCAAGACCGCCATCAGGTAGATCGTGCCCCCGATTCGGACCAGGGTCAGGACGGCAAAGGGGGTCGCAGCCAGGCCAAATCTGGATCCAGTCACAGATGCGAGGTGTTGCCAGATTGCAACGTGATAAATAACTTCAGTTGCTTGCCACATCCAAAACGCATGCAGATCTTTTTTATTTGTTAAGGCAATAACAGCTAATGGTGTCAACCACACGACATATTGCGGTGAATACACCTTGCTAGCAAGCATCACAGATGCCAAAACAATAAAGGCAACGGATGCAAGGGTTGGTGTGTACTTAAGTTCAAATAACAAAATAGCAACTGTTGTCAGTGCAATCAAAAGTAGTAAGACTGAAAGATAATTTAGATTTGTTAATGAAAGCCCAAGTTGCTCTAACGCCAACCAGATTGAACCCCAATCCGCTCCGCGCTCAAGGTTGAGTTTGTAGAAGCGCCACCAGCCAGTTGGGGTAGTTAATGCAAAGGGTGCGTTGATTGCAATCCAAGTAAGTGCAACGACAGCAACATACTTAACAAGTTCTTTTACTTTCGCATCTCGCCACAAAATAAAACCAATTGGAATGAGTAAGAAGATAGGCAAAAACTTTGTTGAAATCGAAAGTGCTAATGCTAACGAGCTATGCAGATACTGCTTTCGATCAAACCAATAGATAGCAAGCATCATCGTTGCTATCGCCCAGAGATCCCAATTTATAAAAAGTGACGCAATCATCGCTGGTGCGATCGCCGATAGATATGCAAACTCTGGTCTTATCTTTCTCACAATCACAACGGTTGCAAGGAATAACAACACTAAAAAGAAAATATTGATGTTGAAGTATGTGGCAGGGGAGTTAGCACCAAAGCTTGTTACATACATAACCATGGCAGTAACTACCGGATATTCAACGCTGTTCTCATTACTTGTGTATGGCCATGCATTCTTATCTAATCCGCGGTTTGCATATAGAGCTGGTAGATCGCTGTAGCAGGCGTGAATATATTGATCTGGCGTAGCCCAGCCAGTGTTTTCGCAGTGGCTAGATTTTCCAAAAGAAAGCAGTGAGGCAAATATGGCAAGAACTACAAGCGTTCTAACTCTCATTACGGCTTTGGTGTTTGCTTTCCGCCAGATGTCATAACAACAGGTTCAAGTCCACCAATATTTGATGGTGCTGGGAAATCCATCACTGGCTCGCCCTTGAGTGCACCCTTCATGAATTGTGTCCAAATACGTGCTGGGAAAGATCCACCTGTTAGAGATGTCATTCCACCAATACCGTTAAGGGTTTGCGTTGCGTTGTCGCGGAAGAATGCAACGGAGGCTGCAATCTGTGGTGTGTAGGCGCTAAACCAAGCAGAAGCATTTGATTGAGATGTTCCAGTCTTACCTGCAGCTGGGCGTCCTAAGGCAAGTGCTGCCGCACCAGTTCCACCAGTAATTGTTCCCTTGAGCGCATAGGTTAAATCAGCCATAACCTCTTTACTAAATACTTCTTGGGTCTGTGGTGTGGCCTCGTATAAGACACCTTTATTGCTACCGAGAACTTGAGTTACTAAGAATGGCTTTGACTTAATTCCTTGAGCTGCAAAGGTTGCATAAGCGTTTGCAACATCGATTACATGGGGGCTTGATGTTCCAAGAACTAAAGATGGTGTTGGCATCATCGCAACACTTTCTGGGATTCCGGCACGACGTGCGACATCAGCAACATTTGTTGGGCCAACCTTGATTCCAAGTGGAACAAAAATGGTGTTAATTGAATGCCTAGTTGCATTCATTAGATCGGTTTGTCCCCACCCCTCATTGCCATAGTTGAAAACTTCATAGGGTTTTCCAGCATCATCAAATGTCTGAGGCGAATCACCATTCCACATTGATGTCAGTGGGATTCCTTGTTCTAGCGCCGAAACGAGTGCGAATGGTTTAAATGTTGAACCAGCTTGAGCAATGGATTGAGTTGCATCATTTAATTGACGCTCTAAATAATCACGCCCGCCATACATAGCAAGGACTTCGCCGGTACCAGGGCGAATAGCAACTAGACCAATTCGAAGATCGGCAGGTGCCTTTGCGGGATAAAACTTGTTTACCGCATCAACTGCAGATTGCTGTGCCTTTTGATCAAGGGTTGTCTTGATGACAAGTCCGCCAATTAGTAATTGATCCTGACTAAAGCCGAGCTTTGCTAACTCTTTTTGTACAGCTTCAATGATGTGACCTTTTGGCCCACTTAATTGACCAGATGTTGAACGTGGTGCAACCGCTGGCAACTTCATTTTTGCAGCGGCATCTTTATCTAACCAGCCAGCTTCAATCATGTTGTTCTTTACATACTCAAAACGATTAGCTAAACGTTCTGCGTTACCCTCTTTAAAGACTGGGTCATACAAACCTGGCGAGCGCAAAATAGATGCAATAACTGCTGCTTGTGAATTTGTTAATTGATCCACGTTGCGATTGAAGTACTGCTGTGAAGCGGTCATGACACCGTAGGAGCCGCGACCAAAGTAAATAGTGTTCAAATAACTTTCAAAGATTTGATCTTTTGAAAGTTGGTTTTCTAGCTTTATTGCAATAACAAGTTCTTTAATCTTTCGCTGAATAGTTCGGCTCGGAGTTAAGAAGGCAGTCTTTGCATACTGCTGCGTGATGGTAGAACCACCTTGTAGCGCACCGCCTCTTAAATTATTCACAACTGCGCGCAAGATTCCTGTTACAGAAAATGCTTTGTTGGAGTAGAAGCCACGATCTTCTGCCGCTAGCACCGCGTAGCGAACATTGAGAGGAATCTTTGCAAGAGGCACGATCTGGCGATTTTGTGTCCCAACTCGGCCAATCTCTTCGCCGTTTGAGTACTGAATAATTGTTGATTGGCTATTTACATATGCGTTGGCATCGGGGATATCAACGGTGAAATAGGCGAGTGCAAATAAAACTGAGCCGGCAATGAAACCAAAGCCGCCAAGAAAGACTGCGGCTCTAATCAGTAATTTACGGGCCATTTGCTAATGCTATCCCTTGGCGTAATCCTCATCCTCCAAGGTGCGAACCTTGCGCGGGGCTTTTCGTTCAACTCCATCACCTAACACGTATGAGGCACATAGGTGATTCCATGAACAGTTCTTACAGACTTCAACGATGTATACAGTGAACTCACCGAACTCTCGCTCCATCATGATTAACTCTTTGGGAGTCTTAATACGGCCTGAGTATTGACCTAACTGCTCGCCGAAGGTGTAGCGCAATTCAACGAGCTCTTCCTTTTTACATACTGGGCAGTTGCGAGCAACTTTGTCGCCATGCCACTTCGCAGCGCGCATCAAATATGGGTCGGCGTCGCAGGCATCAACAACACCACGAAAGAGAGCCATCAAAGTGGCACGCTTATCGAGTGAATAATCGATGAACCCTCGTTGCGATTTCATTGGGGGGAAGAATAATCCCATTTTGAGGGTTACGCTCTTTCTTATGAGTTTTGTTGGGTTGATGCGCCACCCTCGACTTTCTCGACTCCTTGCTGTTCGGTGGACCGGGCAAGCAACAGATGGCATCTTTCAAAGCGCACTTGCTTCATTTGTTTTATTTTCACCGGAGCGCCAAGCAAATGCATTAAGCGCCGCAATTGGTTTCGCAGTTGTGTTGTTGCCGTATTCACTTATTGGACCTTTTGTTGGAACAATATTAGATCGCGTTTCTAGACAACGCGTGCTCTTTTTTTGTAATTTAGCTCGGAGCGCAAACCTTTTCTTTGTTGCCTTGCTTGTCTATACCGGCACCACAGGTGTTGAACTAACAATTGTTGTATTAGTTGCCTTTGGTATCAATAGATTTATTCTTGCGGCACTCTCTGCCGGCCTTCCATTACTCGTTGATACAAAATCTTTAATAACAGCAAATGCTATTGCTGTCACTGGAGGCTCTGTTTTAGTTGTTGTTGGTGGCGGTATTGGTGTTGGAGTGCGCGCACTAGTAGATGGTGCAGCAATTGCAGATCACGCTGATGCTTTACTTATTGTGCTTGCTGCAGCGGGATATTTCATTGCTGCACTCCTTACAGGTCGATTAAAGAAGAATGAAATAGGCCCACTCCAGAAAGAAAAGGAGTCGGCCTCTTTTCTCCAAGGATTTAGAGATATGAAAGAAGGCTTCTTGTACTTGCAGGATCGTCTTGATGCATCTCGCGGAATCATTGCGACCGCTGTGCAGCGTGGTGGACTAACCGCTTTAACCTTGACCGCCCTGTTATTAGAGCGAAACACATTTAATGATCCATCTACACCAGAAGCTGGCTTACAAGGCTTTGGTATTGCGTTAAGTATTGCTGGAATTGGTCTTTTCTTAGGCGCATTTCTAGCCCCTTATGGTGTTGCGCGCTTTGGAAGACATCGTTGGATTAAATTTGCAATGATCGCTAGTGCTTGTTCACCACTAATTCTTGCCGGTTCCCAAACTGAAATTGGATTGTCTGTCACCGCTTTTCTTACCGCGTTTTTCGGCCAGAATATTAAAGTTACAAATGATGCATTAGTGCAATCAAAAGTTGATGACTATCACCGTGGCCGAGTCTTTGCTGTTTATGATGTTGTTGTAAACGGCGCGATCGTTAGCGGTGGTTTGATTGCTGCGCTATTGCTGCCACCTTCAGGTTTATCTCGCATAGTGCCACTCGCGGTCTCAGCTGCTTACTTACTGATTGCTTTCATCGTTCTTAGACCAGCAAAGTTTTACGCTACCTACTAGCCCACCATGCAAGCAGCGCTTTTGTTGCAGCTTCCTCGCCAATTGGACCTTCTTCTAAGCGAAGCTCAAGCAAGAAATCCATTGCTTGTCCCACTTCGCGTGAAGGTTTTAAATTAAGTAGTTCCATAACTTGTGCGCCATCTAGATCAGGTCGAATCCTTAACAATTCTTCCTGCTCCATTAACACAGCAATACGTGCTTCTAGTGAGTCATATGTTGCAGCAAGGCGGGCGGCCTTTGTTTTATTGCGGGTTGTGCAATCAGCGCGGGTTAATACATGGAGATGGGTAATGAAATCACCGGCATCTCGCACATATCTGCGCACAGCAGAATCAGTCCATTCGCCCTCACCATAACCGTGAAAACGAAGGTGCAACGTTGTTAATAGCTCCACCGCTTCAATGGTGTCATTATCAAAGCGCAGCGCTTCTAGACGCTTCTTTGCAAGGCGCGCACCAACTACTTCATGGTGATGGAAAGAAACTCCGCCACCTTCAATAAAGGCGCGGGTCTTTGGTTTTCCGATGTCATGTAATAACGCGGCAAGACGAATGACAAGGTTTGGTCCACCGAGACGATCTTCATGTTCGATCGCTTGTTCTAGAACTGTGATGGAGTGTTCATACACATCCTTATGGTGATGGTGTTCATCTACCTCAAGGCGCAGTTTTGGAATTTCAGGCAGAACTAGATCAGCAAGTCCTGTGTCAACCAAAATTGTTATGCCCGTGCGGGGGTTAGGTGACATCAACATCTTTGTAAATTCTTCACAAACACGTTCTGCAGAAATAATGCTGATGCGATGTGCTAAATCTTTCATTGAAACAAGAACTTCTGGTGCAATCTCAAAACCTAGTTGTGATGCAAAACGCGCAGCGCGCATCATTCGCAGTGGATCATCGTTAAAAGAATCACCAGGTTTGCCTGGTGTGCGCAAAACTTTGGCTGCTAAGTCTTGCAGACCATTAAATGGATCGATGAACTCTGGTTTATCACCAGTTAATTCAAGTGCCATTGAGTTAACAGTGAAATCACGACGTGACAAATCACCATCAATTGTTTGTCCGTACTCAACTTCTGGTTTGCGAGAATCAGGATCATAACTTTCAGTGCGATAGGTTGTTACTTCAACAGTTGTGTCACCACGTTTTCCAGCAACTGTTCCAAAAGCAATTCCGGTATCCCAAATATTTTCCGCCCACTCTTGCAAAATCTTTTTTGTTTCTAATGGGTGCGCATTGGTTGTGAAATCTAAATCATTTCCAAGTCGACCAAGAATTGCATCGCGCACAGGTCCACCAACCAATGCCAAGGTAAACCCCTTGGCCTTAAAGGCTTGGGCTAAGGAGCTTGCAAGCGGTGCTCGTTCAACCAATGAACGGATCGCTAACTCTCCTGCGGCGCCTAATGCTGTGCTCACAATAAGTAAGGTTAAAGCACTACCCTTGCTCCATGATCCCGGCACCTGGTGCGGGCAGCGAAGGTACGAAGAAAAAGCGGAAGCGTAAGCGCTCCGGTAATCGCGGCCCACAACCACAGACACAAAACACTGCTCAGAAGAGCGCTCAACCGAAGCGTGCTGAGGTAAAACGCCCCTATGCAAAAAGAGTTGATGAGGTCAGTGCTGGCGGTTTAGTCATTGATACAACCGGCACGATGGGTTTATTGATCGGTCGCTATGACCACAAAGATGCCAGCGGAAAACGAGTTTTGTGGTCTTTGCCTAAAGGACATATTGAAGAGGGCGAAACTCCAGAACAAGCAGCTATTCGTGAGGTTGCCGAAGAAACTGGAATTACTTCATCTATTACAAAATCTTTAGGTGTGATTGATTTTTGGTTTATGGCTGGCGGAAAGCGAATTCACAAGACTGTTCATCACTTTATGTTTACAGAGGTCGGCGGAACATTGCTGGCTCAAGAGAGTGAAGTGGATGAGGTTTCTTGGTTCCCGCTTGCCGAAATTGTTGATCGTTTGGCATATCCCGATGAAAAGAAGTTAATTGCCAAAAGTGCAGAGATATCTCAATGAAGAAATTAATTGCGTTCCTTGTAATGCTTTTGGTGCTGCTCCCATTGTCACCTGCAACAGCGGCAGGTTCGGTTGTGCGAATTACATCAATGGCACATCAAACATTTAGCGGCGAATTTAGAAATGATGATTTAGCACAGGAGTTAACTCCGTCAGGTGCTCTTGGACAATTGGTCTATACACCACGGTCAAATAACAAAACCTGGGTCATCGATGCAGCGTTAATTGATGAAGTCATTGCAATGACTGGTGATTACACATTAGCAACTGATGCAACACCTGCTGGTAAAGATATTGCTGTTGCGTGGTTAAAGCAGCTTCGACAAATTACATACGGTCAACAAGTTGTTGCACTTGCATACGGAAATCCAGATGTCTCACTTGCTAGACGTTTAGCACCTAGTGAGTTAAAGAATTACTACGCATTTGGTAAATCACAGTTAGAACTAGCATTGGGTCGCACAGTACGAAGCGAACCAGATGGTGGCTGGAGTACAGGCAAATCTGGGCTCAGTTTTCCACTGCGAAAGGCCTATGGCGACAATCGCAAAGCGTTAACAAAACTTTCTAGGGTTGTAAATGATGCTGAATTAATCATTCTGCGAGCTCAGCTTTCAAAATTGCTTTCACCAAAACTTGATAAAGATAGTCGTGATTTTTATTCCTACAGCGCCCGCACAGCAGTTGATGCAATGGTTCGAAAACTGCGTATAAATAGCGGTAAGTACCAGATCACAACAGCCAACGTTAAGTTGCCGGTAACTGTCATTAATGAGTTTAATGCTGATGTCACAATTAATATTTCTTTGCTTCCAATTAACTCACGTGTAATCGTAGATAGTTTTGAGGCTGTAACAATCCCAGCGCAATCCAAAAGGCAGCTTGAAATGGTTGTGGATGTAATAGCACCGGGTCAGACAACGGTCACGGCACAGATCATCGATGATGAAGGTAATGAAATTGTCCCAGAGGCGACACTGACATTAAATTCAACTGTTATTGACTCGCGTGTTGCCTGGTTTACCACTGGCGCCGCCATACTTCTTCTATTGGCAGGTGTGGCACAAAGCGTCCGTCGAGTGCGAAGGAGGGCCAAGTGAAATCTAACGAACTCTTCCGCGCTTCAGGAATCATGGCCCTTGGCACAATTATTTCTCGCATTACTGGTTTTGTTCGCGGAATTTTAATCGTTGCGGTCCTCGGAACAACACTGCTTGCAGATACTTATAACGTTGCAAACACCATGCCAAATATTTTGTATAACTTACTTGTTGGCGGCGCACTAACTGCAATCTTTATTCCACAACTGGTGCGTTCATTTGACCACGAAGATGGCGGGGATGATTTTGCTTCACGCTTAATTACAACTATTTCACTTATTCTTCTTGTTCTTGTTTCACTTGGTATGTTTTTTGCACCAGCTTTAGTTCGTTTATATGCACCAGAGTTTTTCACAACAGGTTTTGAAACTGAGCAAGAGATCGCAATTGCCTTTACGCGCTACTGCTTGCCACAAATCTTCTTTCTTGGTTTATTTACAATGCTGGGCCAAGTGGCCAATGCCCGTGGCTCTTTTGGTCCGCTTATGTGGGCACCGATTGCTAATAACCTCGTAGGAATCGCATTATTCGGAGGATTCTTAATCTTTTCTCCTGGCATTGATATTTCAAGCATTACCTCAAACCAGGTCGCTTTATTGGGCTGGGGAACAACCTTTAGTGTTGTTGTGCAGGCATTGGTTCTAGTCCCAGTAATTAGAAAACTTGGAATCTCAATTAAGCCAAAGCTTGGTGTTTCTGGTTTAGGTAAATCATTTAACTTAGCTGGTTGGACCTTGGTTTATGTCTTGATTTCACAGCTTGGATATTTAGTAACTGTAAATGTCGCAACAACGGCAGCAGTTCGAAGCGCGCAGGAAAATGTTGCAACCGGTGTTGGCTACACACCTTACACATTTGCCTACTTTGTGATGTTGTTGCCGTACTCCATTGTTACGATTTCAATTATTACCGCAATCTTGCCTCACATTTCAAAGCTGGCGTTAGATGGTAAGCGTGATGAAGTCAAAGCACAGTTGATCAGAGCAATCCGTCTAGTTGGTGTGATCACAGTTCCAAGCGCTGTTGCGTTCTTATTGTTTGGTCCACTGATTACAGAGAGTATTTTCATTGGTATTCCCACAGAGGATTCCAGATACATTGGTTATGTTTTATCGGCGCTTAGTTTTGGCTTAGTTACATTTTCTATCAACCTAATTTTAATTAGAGGCTTTAACGCTTTTGAAGATACTAAAACCCAAGTTATCTCGATTTTAGTAATCAATGTTTTCTCTGTTGCAATGTCTTACTTCTTCTTATACTCCTTGAAAACACAATGGATAACAGTTGGTTTAGGTGTCGCATTTTCTGCTAGTTATTTAATTGGATTATTTGTTACTTTAGGATTATTGAAAAAACATGTTGGAAAGCTCGCTATATCTGAGTTCTTTGGACAGCACCTACGTTTATTGATTGCATCACTACTTGCAATGGTTCCTCTATTTATTATGACCCAGTACATCTCCTGGTTCACGGCTGATTTAACTCGCGCAGCGCGCGCAGGTGAATTGCTAGTTGTGATGGTCGTCGCATTCTTTGCATACATCCTGGCGGCAAAGGCGCTTCACATTGAAGAGATTTCCATGATTCGCCACCTAGGTAGTTCAATTAGTCGGCGTTCAGCAAAAACAGAAGAAAACGAATAGATTTCAGGGCCTAGGGGGCATCGTGAGTGAAGTAAGAAATGTTGTAATTGTTGGATCTGGTCCTGCCGGATATACCGCTGCGATTTATGCAGCGCGTGCACAATTAAATCCAATCATCTACGAAGGTTCTGTCACAGCGGGTGGCGCACTCATGAACACAACAGAGGTTGAAAACTTTCCTGGATTCACAGATGGTGTGATGGGTCCAGATTTGATGGACAGTATGCGCAAGCAAGCTAAGCGTTTTGGTGCTGAATTGATTACAGATGACATTGTTGAAATGGATTTATCTGGAGATGTAAAGATTTTGAAGGATGGTTCAGGAAACACGGTTAAAGCAAAATCTGTAATTCTTGCAACAGGTAGTGCGTATCGTGAAATCGGCTTAGTTAATGAAAAACGTTTATCTGGCCATGGTGTTTCATGGTGTGCTACCTGTGATGGTTTCTTCTTCCGTGGACAAACAATTGCTGTTGTTGGCGGCGGAGACTCGGCAGTTGAAGAAGCAACTTTCCTTACTCGTTTTGCTGACAAGGTAGTTTTGATCCACCGTCGTGACTCACTACGCGCATCAAAGATTATGGCAGAGCGCGCGAAAGCTAATCCTAAGATTGAATTTTTATGGAACACAGAGGTAATTGATGTTCTTGGCGCAGACAAGGTTGAAGGATTAAAACTTCGAAACACTGTTGATGGCACAGAGTCAGAACAAGCATTTACTGGATTATTTGTTGCGATCGGACATATTCCACGTAGTGAACTAATAACTGGACAAATCACATTAGACAGTGAGGGGTATGTGGTCTGCGAAGGTCGCTCAACTCGCACCAACCTCAAGGGCGTCTTTGCCTGCGGGGATTTGGTTGACCACACCTATCGCCAAGCAATCACAGCAGCTGGTTCAGGCTGTGCCGCAGCACTTGATGCAGAAAAATTCTTGGCTCACTAGTAATCTTTAACTAACACACATATAAGGAGCAATACGATGGCAACAAGCAAGGTAACGACAGCATCTTTTGATGCAGATGTTCTAAAGAGCAGCACCCCTGTTTTGGTTGATTTTTGGGCTGAATGGTGTGGTCCATGCCGTGCGGTTGGGCCAATTCTTGAGGAAATCTCAGATGAGCATGGCGCAAAGCTAAAGATCGTAAAGCTCAACACTGATGAAGAGTCTGCAATTGCGATGAAGTATGGAATTACATCAATTCCATCTATGTATGTATTTGTGAACGGTGAAGTTGTGAAACAGATTGTTGGCGCAAAGCCAAAGCCAGCTCTACTAAAGGAACTAGAAAGCTTCCTCGTATAAATCCATGTCAGATTTAACCGAGTCGGAGATCCGCTCATTTCAACAAGCCCGTGGCCTTGATGTCACGGGTTTTGTTGATGCGGTCACTGCACGCGCACTAGAAGAAGCGCAGTGGAAGCTCGGAGATCGTTCTTTGTATTTGCAAGAACCACCTTTAATGCATGGTGATGATATTGCTGCGTTGCAATCTCGCTTAACTGAAATGGGTTTTGATTGCGGCCGTGTTGATGGAATTTACGGACCGCGAACTGAGTTAGCTGTTAAAGATTTCCAAAAATCTGTTGGTGCAACCGTTGACGGTAAATGTGGTCCGGCAACAATTATTGCGTTGATCCGTTTAACAAAGATTGTTTCTGGGGGAGTGCCTTCAACGCTTCGTCAAAATGCGATGCAGCAAAGTCGGGGACCGGCACTTGCTAATAAAGTCATTGTTTTAAACCCAGATGGTGCTGATCAACTTGTTTATGACGTTGCAGTTCGCACAGAAGGTCGTTTGCTTGCTTTAGGTGCTTCTGTTTTCTTAACACGTGGTGCAACAAATAATCCTTCTGAACTTGAGCGAATTGGATTTAGTAATAAAAGTAGCGCTGATTTGATGATTTCTCTCAACGTTGATTCCTACGCCAATGAGAAGGCACATGGCGCAGCAACCTATTTTTATGGCAGTGATGCTCATGGTGTGCACTCAATTGTTGGAGAGCGCTTTGCTTCCTTGGTGCAACGAGAAATTTGTGCTCGCACAGACTTAACAAATTGCCGCATCCATGCCAAGACATGGGATTTACTGCGCATGACGATGGCACCAACTGTTCGAATTGATTTGGGGTATGTAAGTAACCCTGGTGATTTGGCCCGTCTTTCCCGTCCTGATTTTCGTGATGTGATTGCCGAAGCCTTAGTTATTGCGATTCAGCGTCTTTATTTAGCTGCCGAAGATGATGCAAAAACTGGAACTTTGCGTATTTCTGATCTTCGTAAGGCCGGCATCCGACGCTAATTCACACTCAAGCATTCCCTTGGGTATGACAGACTTAGACCATGTCGGAGATAACGCAGCGCTTCTCAACAGGTGCACCTCAAAATCTTGAGGAAAGATTTGCATCTAGAGCAGCTCATATGAAGCCAAGTGAGATTCGTTCTCTCTTTGCTGTTGCATCCCGTCCAGAAATTGTTTCACTTGCAGGTGGCATGCCAAATCTTTCAGCACTTCCTATGGGAATGATGGCTGATGTTGTCAATAATCTTGTTCGTAATAATGGACAAGAAGCGTTGCAATACGGAAATGGTCAAGGACATCCAAAACTTCGTGAACAGATCTGTGAAGTTATGGCACTTGAAGGTATTCGCGCTAATCCAGATGATGTTTTAATTACAACTGGTTCACAACAAGCGTTAGACCTTATTTCTCGCATCTTTTTAGATCCACAAGATGTTGTTCTTGCAGAAGCACCTTCCTATGTTGGCGCACTCGGAACTTTTCATCAGTATGAAGCATCTGTAGTTCACGTTGAAACAGATGAGAATGGATTAGTTCCAGCAGCACTTGCTGAGGCCATCAAGAGTGTTCGCGCTGCTGGTCGCAAGATTAAGTTTTTATACACAATTCCTAACTACCAAAACCCAAGCGGTGTTTTACTACCCGCAGCTCGTCGCACAGAAATCTTGTCCATCTGCCGTGAAGCAGGGATCTTCGTTGTTGAAGACAATCCTTATGGATTGCTCGGATTTGATAAGCCATCACCGAACGCGATGCGTGCTGAAGATTCTGAAAACGTGATCTATTTGGGCTCGTTTTCAAAGACAATCGCACCGGGATTGCGTGTGGGCTGGGCGTTAGTGCCACCTTCATTGAAGGAAAAGCTGGTTATCGCTAGCGAATCCTCAATCTTGTGTCCTTCAAACTTCACACAGTTAACTATTTCTAGTTATTTAGCTGATCAACCATGGCGCGATCAGATCGCATCATTTTGTGAGCTCTATAAGGTTCGTCGCGATGCGATGTTGGAATCATTAGATGAGCACTTTCCAGCAACTGCGCAATGGACAAAGCCTGGCGGTGGTTTTTATGTATGGGTTACCTTGCCACCTGAAATTGATACAACAGCCATGATGCCTAAGGCGATTGTTGCAAAGGTTGCCTATGTTCCAGGAACTGCGTTTTATGCAGATGGTTTTGGTTCGTGGTCACTTCGTTTGTCATATTGCTATCCAACACCAGAGCGCATCCGTGAAGGCGTGAAAGCACTTGGTGGAGTTATCAAGCAAGAGATGGCAAGTCGTAAAGGTTTTGAACTAAAGGGTTAGTTTTCTAACGCCTTTGTAATTCGCTTCAAATCTTCTGCTCCAGCAAATTCAATAACAATCGTTCCTTTTTTCGCGCTACCTTGAATTGAAACACGGGTGTCTAGGGCGTCGCCAATACGTTCTGCAATTTCCTGTAGCTCGGGGCTAGCTGACTTTGTCTGCTTTGGTTTTTTAGCAGATTGTCCTTTTGGTGCCCCTGAAGAAATGATTTCCTCTGTTGCGCGCACAGATAGACCTTCAGTAACAATTCGTGAGGCAAGTTTTTCAATTGCGCCTGCATCGCTTAATCCAAGTAGTGCGCGAGCATGACCCGCAGATAAAACGCCTGATGCCAACTTTTGTTGCACAGATGTTGGCAGGTTCATTAAACGAATTGTGTTTGAGATTAGTGGGCGTGATCGTCCAAGTTTTTGTGCCAGCTCATCATGTGTGCAATTAAAATCTGTTAGCAGTTGTGAATACGCCGCTGCTTCTTCAAGTGCGTTGAGTTGGCTGCGGTGAATGTTTTCAATGAGCGCTTCGCGAAGCAGTTCATTATCTGGAGTTTGGCGAATAATGACAGGAATGGTTTTTAAACCAGCAGCTTTTGCCGCACGGAAGCGGCGTTCTCCCATGACTAATTCATATTTGCCGGGAGTTGTTTGCCGCACAACAGGTGGTTGCAGAATTCCGATTTCTTTAATTGATGCAATTAATTCATTTAGTGCGGCTGGATCAAAGTGTGTGCGAGGTTGACGTGGGTTAGGTGAAATCGCACTGATGGCAACTTCATTTTGTTGTCCAACCTCTTGGTCGCCAACAGTTAATGATGTTGGGATTAATGCATCAAGGTTTGTTCCAAGCCCACCACGACGTGCCATTAAGCGATCTCACCTTCACGTTTGTAATTGATTGAAACAACATTTGAATCAAAGGGTTTTCCGCGCTCTGCTAACTCTCTAGCAACAGCCATGTATGCAACCGCACCTGGTGAAACAGGATCATATGTCATCACTGTTTGTTTAAATCCTGGCGCCTCTGAAACGCGCACCGTGCGAGGGATTGGAATATCAATTAACTCGTTTGGGTAATGTTTTCTAATCTCATTAGCAACATCATTTGCAAGGTTTGTATTGTTAAACATTGTTAAGACAAGTGTTGACAACTTTAATGTTGGATTCAAACGCTTCTTTACTAATTCAAATGTTTTTAATAATTGTGACAATCCTTCAAGTGAGTAGTACTCACATTGAATTGGAATTAAAACTTCCTTTGCAGCTGTGAATGCATTAATAGTTAATAAACCAAGTGATGGTGGGCAATCAATAAAGATGTAATCAATTGTTTCACCGGTTGCTGCGCGGTCTGTTACTAACTCTTCAATTGCCTCTTTCAAGCGCATCTCGCGTGCAACCATGGGGACAAGTTCAATTTCTGCTTGTGCAAGTGAGGTACTCGATGAAACGCATTCGAGTGAAGGAAAGCCAGCAACTTTTTGAATTACTTGTGACATTGTTGAATCACCCATCAACACTTCATAAATTCCTGCGTTCTCTTGGTGCTCAACACCAAGGGCAGTTGATGCATTCCCTTGTGGATCTAGATCGATTACGAGGACTTTTAGGCCACCCATAGAAAGGGCTGCAGCTAGGTTGACGGTGGTGGTGGTTTTGCCGACCCCACCCTTTTGGTTGGCCACGGTGAGGATTCGAAGGGAGGTTGGTTTTGCCATCGCCTCTTTGAGGCGGCGGGTGCCAACTACCTTTTTTGTTTCACGTGAATCATTCACGTGGGTAGTTAAGCACCTTTTTTAACCTCAACTATGCGACTGAGCTCAATTCCCTCCAGATTTACCTCGTGGAGGATCGCTTTTGGCACCGATTTCATCTCTTCGTGGGCTTTTTCGCCCTTCATGGCCAGTAGTGAGCCATTGGTTTTTAAAAGGTGCCAGCTGATTTTCTTTAACTTCTCGAGTGGAGCAACCGCTCTAGCTGTTACATAGTGCGCTGTTGCCTTCACATCCTGGGAACGGCCGCGGATTACCTCGATATCAAGTCCCTCAACCGCCTCTTGGAGAAACTCCACGCGGCGCTCAAGGGGTTCGATCAGGGTTACCTTTAAATCTGGGCGGGCCAAGGCGATAACAATTCCAGGCAGGCCTGCCCCGGAGCCAATATCAAAGACGGTGGCACCTTCGGTGAAAAGGGTGGTTATGGGCAAGCAATTAAAGATGTGGCGCTCCCAGATGCGGTCCGCCTCACGGGGACCAATCAATCCACGCTCAATTCCAGCTGTTTCTAGGAATTTGGCGTAGGTGTGAACCCGCTCAACATCTGGAAAATGCCTCGCGATGAGGGTTTCACGTGAAACCTCCACGGGATTAGGCTGGATAGATAACTACGAAACGGTTTGGATCTTCGCCATCAGACTCACTACTTAGGCCTAGATCTTGGATTGTGTCGTGGATGATTTTGCGCTCAAAAGCGTTCATTGGCTTCAATTTGATTGAGTTGCCTGTTGTCTTTGCCTCTTCAGCCATATCCTCGGCCAACTTCTTGAGCTCTGTGCGGCGGCCAGCGCGGAATCCATCAATATCAAGCATTAAACGGCTGCGATCTCCGGTTGAGGTCTGCACAGCAAGGCGTGTGAGCTCTTGGATAGCATCTAAAACCTCACCACTTGAACCCACGAGATGGCTGAGCTTTCCGCCAACAATGGCTAGGGCGGCACGGTCGTTTTCAACATCGATATCGATGTCGCCATCTAGATCTGCGATGTCAAGGAGTGCTTCTAGGTAGTCAGCGGCGATGTCGCCCTCTTCCTCTAGACGTGCCACACCCTTAGGCGCCTTTTTTGCTTCTACAGCCTCTTCAGCCACAACTTCTACAGTTTCACTCTTCGCTTTTGCCATGATGCCCCCTTTGTCGGGATTGTAGTAATAAGTCCGTTTTGTCTGCTTCTACTTCTTCTTTTTCTTCTTTTTTGGCTGCTGGCGCTGACCTTTTTCTTCGATCGTTGTGCCCTCAGAGTTCTCGTTTGAGTCGCTGCTCTCAGCTACTCCGTTTTTCTTATTGCGCTTTCGTTGAAGCTCTTCAAAGGCTGGTGATCCTGGTGTCGGGTTTCGCTTAATGACGTAGTACTGCTGTCCCCATGTCCACAAGTTTGTTGTAGACCAATAAATCAAAACACCGACTGGAAAGTTAACACCGGTGATTGCAAAAATAACTGGGAATGCATACAACATAATTTTTTGTTGTTGCAACATCATATTATTTGAGGAATCCATCTTTGGCATTCCTTTTGTCATTAACTGACGTTGGGTTGTAAATGTAGTTAATGACATAAATGCAATTAAAAAGATTGTTACAAGTTTTACAGTTCCAATATCTGAGCCTAAGAATGTTTGCGAAATAGGTGCACCAAAGAACTCAGCTTGCGCTGCGCTGATTCCATCCTGTGTTGTGAGGACTCCCTTTGCATCGATTGGGACTTTTCCAATTCCGTTGAGAACTGTGAACAAAGCAAAGAAGATTGGAGCTTGCGCCAAGATTGGAAAACAAGATGCAAGCGGGTTTGTTTTGTGCTCTTTGTAGAGCTTCATCATCTCTTCTGATTGCTTCTGACGGTCATCCTTGTACTTCTTTTGGATATCCTTCATGTGTGGTTGAAGGGCGGTTAGTGCGCGCTGGCTTTTGATCTGCTTAACAAAAAGTGGGATCAAAATAATACGAATGATGATTACGAGACCAATGATTGCAAGTGACCACGAAACACCGCTGTCAGTTCCAAAGACTGGAGTTAGTAATTTGTGGATCGAAACAATCACCCAAGAAACAGCGATATATAGGGGGTTTAGGATGCTATCCATTAAATAACTACCTTCTCTTTCGGAACTGCATAATCAACACCACCGTGCGACCATGGATTACAACGCAATAAACGCCAAGTGCTCATTGCAATACCTTTGAGTCCGTATGTCTCAATTGCTGTGACGGCATATGAAGAACATGACGGGTAGTACTTACAACGTGGCCCAAACATTGGTGAGATCCATTGTTGATACACCTTGATAGGTGCGATCAATATGTGCCTCACTTTTGATTAGCCTTCTCGGACAATTTTTTTAGGAGTTGTCCGACAATCTTTGTTATCTCTTGCGCGGTATCTGCCTCATTCGCGCTATTGAGAGCTCGAACCACTAACAAGCCACCAGTTGGTAGTTGTGAGTAACCATCTCGGAGCGCATGACGTGCTTTGCGAGCAATGCGGTGACGTGTTACAGAGCCACCAACATTTTTACTGATAATCAATCCTGCGCGAGCAGGTTGATCTAAATTGGTTGGGTAGAGATATCCGACAAAGTTTTGGGTTGAAAACCTCAAACCACTCTTTGTTGCGCGCGCGAAATCGGCGCTCTCGGTAAGGCGTGCGCTTTTTGCAAGCACGGGTATCGGTTATGAACCTTTATGCAGAAAGCTTGGCGCGACCCTTGCCGCGACGAGCAGCAAGTACTGCACGGCCTGCGCGGGTTGCCATACGGGCACGGAAGCCATGCTTTTTGGCACGACGACGTGTGTTGGGTTGGAAGGTGCGCTTTGTCATTGAAAACTCCTAATAATGAACTTCTACTCAGGGCCAGAAATATGGGGGAAGCAAGGAGGTAACGGTAGAGGTCTGGGGATAAGCCGGTCAAACTGGCGGCAGGCTCATGCGGGGGGTGGGGTGATTGTGGATAACCAGTTGCTTTTTTTGCCAAACCGCTCTACTTTTCACTCCCCGTCCACAGGTAGATCACTTTTGGCGGGTTATGCAGGGCTCAACCTGGGGTTTAGACCACAGGCTGTGGATAACCCTGTGGATGAGTTTTTCTATGGAATTGAGGCCTTGGTGAGCGTTATTGAAGTCGAGCTACCAACCCTTTGGGGCCGTGTAATTGAAGAGGTTGCTATCAACGCACCTCAACACCGAGCATTTTTGCAGTTAACAAAACCATTAGGTCTTCTTCACAATGATGATGTAACAACTTTGTTGGTCGCAGCTCCTAATCTTTTTGCGAAAGATGTTTTAGAGAGCCGTTTGCGCACAGTTGTTAGTGATGTTTTAACTCGCGAGCTGGGATCAACCACAAATATTGCTGTGACAGTTGATGAAACTTTGGAAGTTGTTGCCTCACCATCCCAAGATGTTGAAGTTGAGTTTGTTGCTCCAAAATCTGGTATGGGCCGCGATGATTTACCGGTCTCAAAATCTGCAGAGACCTCAACTTTAAATCCTCGCTACATCTTTGAAACTTTTGTTATCGGTGCATCAAATCGTTTTGCACACGCAGCTGCTGTTGCGGTGGCAGAGGCACCAGCTAAGGCATACAACCCACTCTTTATTTACGGTGAATCTGGATTAGGTAAGACTCACTTGCTTCACGCTATTGGTGCCTACGCCCAAGAACTCTATGGAAATGTGCGTGTTAAGTATGTTTCATCAGAAGAGTTCACAAATGACTTTATTAACTCAATTCGTGACGACAAGGCTTCTGCATTCCAACGCCGTTACCGTGATCTCGATATTTTGTTAGTTGATGATATTCAGTTCTTGGAAAATAAAGAACGAACACAGGAAGAGTTCTTCCACACCTTCAACACTTTATATAACGCCAACAAGCAGATTGTTATCTCGAGTGACCGACCACCAAAACAGTTAACAACTTTGGAAGATCGCCTACGGTCTCGATTTGAGTGGGGTTTGATTACAGATATTCAGCCACCTGAGTTAGAAACACGTATTGCAATTCTTCGCAAAAAAGCTGCCCAAGATAAGTTGAATGCACCGGATGATGTTCTTGAATATATTGCGAGCAAGATTTCAACAAACATCCGCGAATTAGAAGGTGCGTTGATTCGTGTTACAGCTTTCGCATCCTTAAATCGCCAAAGCGTTGATTTATCACTAGCTGAAATTGTTTTAAAGGATTTAATTCCTAATGAATCCAATCCAGAAATTACTGGCGCAACGATCATGGCTCAGACTGCGGCCTACTTCAGTCTGACAATTGATGATTTGTGCGGAACATCTAGATCTCGAGTGTTAGTTAATGCTCGACAGATCGCGATGTATTTATGTAGAGAGCTCACAGAGCTTTCATTGCCGAAGATCGGCCAAACATTTGGTGGACGTGACCACACAACGGTTATGCACGCCGATAGAAAGATCCGTCAACTGATGGCTGAGCGCCGTTCGATCTATAACCAGGTCAATGAGCTCACCACCAGAATTAAGCAGCAAGCGAGATAGAGCCGCGGTTGATTTGGGCTATTTGTCCGAATTGCCACTCTTTACCCCCAGTTGGGGACAAGTTGTGGATAACTGTGGAGAATTAGGGCAACACCGTGGATAACCTCGGTGGATTAATTGCAAGGGAAGGTGTGGTTGATATGAAGCAGAGTTATACCCACACCTTTCCACTAGTTATTCACACCTTATACAAAGCCAATCCCCGCGCCGAGCAGGGCTTTTATAACTTACCCACAGAAAATCGCTCTAGTTACTACGACTACCTTTATATACATACATCCAGTTACGCGAATAGCCTTTCCACATTACAGAAAAGCCGAGGACAGAGATGAAATTTACAGTCGAGCAGTCAGCGTTAGCCGATGGGGTTAACTGGGTTTCCCGCTCTCTATCCACTCGCCCAATTAAAACCGAGCTACTTGGAATTGTTATTAACGCAACCGGCAATGA
>JBIILL010000065.1:0-6651 GCA_044232665.1 Candidatus Planktophila sp.
GATAAAATCAAAATTGGTCTTTTTATGTTATGCGGTGGACTTTCAGCATTCGCTGGAATCTTGCTCATGAGTAAGTTGCAACGTTCAGACCCTGTAACTGGACTTGGTTGGGAATTAAGTGTTATTGCCGCAGCAGCTGTCGGCGGAATTAAGTTAACCGGTGGTGGTGGATCACTTACTGGAGCTTTCATCGGCATCCTCTTCTTGCAAGTGATTTTACAAGGGCTAGTAATGATTGGTCTAAACCCATTCTTGCTCGAAGCGGTAGTAGGTGCTGTAATGATCATCGCTGTATGGATTGCAACCTTAAAGAGCAAAAAGTAGCCACCTGCAAAGAGCTGAGCAAAGATATGAAATTAGAAATTTTTGATGAGCGCCGTTGCGCACTTGGCGAAGGACCCACATCCAGCGGTCAATTAAATAACCATGTCATGTGGATTGATATTTTGTCATTCAAAGTATTGTGGCGCGAAATTGATACTGGAGAAATTGGATCATTTGCCACACCTGCTGAGATTGGCTTCGCACTACCCCGCAAAAATTCAGGAATCGTCTTAGGTCATGCATCTGGTGCAACCTTGAGAGATGCTGATGGCTCTGAAGCCGCATTACCAAGTTGGAGTCACGCAGAGAGAGAGCCATTGAAAGTTCCAGTGAGATGGAACGATGCCAAAGTAAGTCCACATGGGGAATTATTTGCCGGAACCATGGCATTTGATGGCGCAAAAGATGCTGGTTCTCTATATAAATATTCTAAAGATGGCAAAAAGATTACAAAGTTACTTTCACCCGTTTCGATCAGCAATGCGCTGGACTGGACACCTGATGGTTCCTACTTCTACTACGTAGATACATTGACTATGCAATTAGATAAATTTGATTACTCAGAATCTGGCATAACAAATCGTAGAACATTAGTTAAATTTGATCAGAGTGATGGAATGCCTGATGGTGGATGCTCTGACTCTGAAGGTGGAATGTGGATTGGTTTTTGGGGTGGCTCACACCTCCGAAGATATGACAGCGCCGGCAAAAAGACACATGAAATAAAGATGCCGGTTAAGAACATCACATCGTGTGCCTTTGCAGGTAGGGATCTAGATAAATTGATAATTACCACCGCTAGTACAGATGATGCCGACAATCCTCAATCCGGAATGACCTTTATCGGCTCACCTGGAATAACTGGAAATAAGACAGTTTTATTTAATTAAGCTCGATCTCTAATGACCAATTAGCATTGGATTTAGGCGGTAATACGCGTGCGCAATCTAATTCTGCGCACTCATCCAATCGATCCGTCTTTCCAGTTGTTGGCTCTAATGCAACCCAAGTTGCTGGCTCTCCAGTTAATGGCCATGCCCCAAAGTTGTAACAAATACCAAGAAAGGGAAGCTCTAGTGGTGAAAATTTCATAGTTAGTGATCTACCGGAGGAGAGCTTTTTTAAAGAAACCAATCCATCAACTGGTGCGTCTAAAACGACTTTATCTGTTAAGACTTTATCAAGGGATACTTCACTCATATCGCTGATTTGCCCGTTGGCACCTAAAACACTTGGCCAAACATGTTCAGATAAGTGACCTTCATACCAATTATCACCATCGGGTCCAATGCGGCCACCAAATCCAAACTCTTTAGACATCTTTGGATTACCAGTAATTTCAATCTTCATGTTTTCATCAATTGCAAACAGAGGGTGGGCTGACCACATATAGGTTATTTCCGAATCTCCAATATTTGATACAGAGTATTCAATGGCTAACTTATTGCTTTTTAGTGAAAGTTTTCGTGAAAAGCGGTAATCAAAAAGCTTTCCAAGGACAGTCGCCGATACTCCATTTACTTCATCTGTAACATCCCAAGGTAAAGACCAAATTTCACCATGGTCTGGAAGCGTTACACCAATGTTTTTCGGATCTTGGGAAATTCCAATGTTGGGAAAGCATTCATCAAAGCCACTTATGTCATAAAGATCGTATTGATCACCATAATTAGCCGCCTTAATTGGTCGAGATTTATCAGACCACAACCATTCGTGATCATTTTCCAGATCGTAAATCTCAACAATTTTGCAACCTAGTTGTGGGATTACTCGCACTCTGAGGCATTCATTCTGAAGTACCAAGGAATGCATTCCTAGATACTCCTCGACTAGAGTTTCAACAGTCAATTGATAGGTTCCCGCCTCTATGCCTACTGAACAACTGAGGCGAATCTACCGCCCTTTTTGAGTATAGATCCCAGCATCGGACGAGTCAGCTTTCCTGTAAATGTGTTCTGCTGGCTTGGGTGATAACTGGCTAATAACAAGTAATCACGGCCTTCATGGCTGTATTTAAGAGAAGCACCATGGGCAAACTTAACTTTCTTTATTGGGTGACCCATTTCCTTTAGTGTCTTAAAAATTGCATCCCAAGCAAATGAGCCTAACCCAATGATGGCTCTTGTTGTTGCAATAGAAAGTTCTAGATCTCGCAGAAAAAACGGCGCACACATATCGCGCTCTTCAGTAAGTGGTTTGTTGCCAGGAGGAGCGCATCTGACCGCACAAATGATTCTGGTGTCCTTTAACTTCTGGCCATCATCTATTGCTGTACTTGTGGCAATCTTTGCAATTCCGATCTTATGCAGTGCTCCATAGAGCCAATCTCCTGATGAATCTCCTGTAAAGATTCGACCTGTTCTATTTGCACCATGTGCACCAGGTGCTAATCCAACAATGAGTAACTTTGGTTTATCAGAACCAAACCCAGGAATTGGCTTTCCCCAATATGTTTGATCTTCATAGGATTTTCTCTTAACAACGGCGACTTCTTCCCGCCAGTGCACAAGGCGAGGACATTTATGACAACCAATTACTTCTTTGTCCAGAAGAGGTAAAGATTTAGCCTTGGACAAGCGATCTCGCCATTCCATCCAAAATATCTGATTCAGAGGCAACAAACTCTGTGGCACCCGTTGCTTTCATAATCTCTGAAAGAACGAGTGAACCAGCTCCAATTACATCAATACGGCCTGGATGCATATAGCCAAGCGCTAATCGCTCTTCGCGATTGCTACTTAAAAACATTGCTGATACATCATGGACTTGAGCAGCAGAAATACGGGCAAGATGGATTGCGTATCGATCATATTCAGCTAGCTCTAATGCAGCTGCGGCCACTGTTGTTGCAGTCCCTGCTACGGCTACTAATGTTTTAGCCTTCGTAATAGGCACTTCTGCTGCAGCCAAATCAATTGCTGCCTGGATATCTGTTCTAGCTAATTCAATTTGTTCAGGTGTTGCAGGATCATTGGCAAAATGGCGTTCACTCATTCGAACACAACCAATGTTCACACTGCGCGCAGCTTCAACAGATGCTGTGCCAAATACAAACTCTGTCGATCCCCCACCAATATCAACAACCAAGAATGGACCTTCTTGCGGATCTAAATCCTGGATGGCACCAGCAAAGGAGAGCGCAGCTTCCTCATCACCGCTAATTACCTCAATTTCTATCCCCAAACGTTCGCGCACACCATCAACAAACAAGTGGCGGTTTGTTGCATCACGGGTCGCACTCGTTGCACAAAATCTGATCTTCTCAACTCCACGCTTTGCAATCTCAGCTGCAAACTTATCGACGGCGGCCAAGGTGCGAGTGATCGCATCGGGGTGGAATTGACCTGTTTGATCAACACCTTGTCCTAATCGAACAATCTCCATATCGCGCACAACTTCGCGAAAATTATTGCCGTCGATATCTGCGATCAGAAGTCGAATGGAGTTAGTGCCGCAATCTATAGCTGCTACTCGCATGGGTTTGCCTGCCACCATTTAGGTAGTTTTGCTAACGCTTCATCACCCAATGGATTCACATCAGGACCCGCTGCAAGTGAATGTGCTACTAATGAATGTAAGCACTTAACGCGATTGGGCATTCCGCCGGCCGAAACATCCTCTACCTCTGGCACATCAATCCCAAGTGCCGAACGTGATGCGATGTAATCATCATGTGCTGCGTGATAGGCACCTGCTAACTCAGCATCTGTTTCAAGTCGATCATTCATTTCACCCATTAACCCAGTTGTTTCTAGGGTGGAGATAACAGCTGTTAAACGAGGGCAGGTTGCGTAGTAAAAGGTAGGAAAAGGTGTGCCATCTTCAAGTCGAGGTGGGGTTTCAACCACTGCAGGCTTGCCGCATGGGCAACGATAGGCAATTGCATGAACATCTCTTGGTGTGCGACCTAACTGGGTCTCAATACAGTCAAGATCGCCCTTGCTTACTTCACGCATTAATTTCCAGTTTCGCTAATTGATGCAATTAACCGTGCATACCAAGGCTGTCCATCGGTCAGCGAGCTAGCGATTTTCGTTGATCCATTATTTGATTCAGTTGTTGAATTTTCAGTAACTATGTATTGACGTTCTCCTGGCAAAACAAAGTGCAGCCGTTCGCGTGCTTGAGTTTTGATGTATTCAGGATCCTGCCATAGCAATAATTCTTCTCTAGCCTTCTGCAGAGCAACATTGTCTGCAGATAACTGAGACTTCAGTGCACTTATCTGTGCTCGTTGCGTGAAGTAATGCTTCACAGGTGGAGCAATAGTTAAGGCAAGTACAAAGAGAATGGCCGATAGAGCTAAAACGCGATTAGAGGTACGTCGACGACGAAAGCGAAGTTGACGACGTGCCATGACTAATTCTTACGCCTTGAAACGTGGGAATGCGTCGCGACCTGCATAACGCCCACCCTCAGCTAGTTCTTCTTCAATACGAAGAAGCTGGTTGTATTTTGCAACGCGCTCTGTGCGAGCTGGTGCACCAGTTTTGATCTGTCCACAGTTAAGAGCTACAGCTAAATCAGCAATTGTTGTGTCCTCTGTTTCACCTGAGCGGTGGCTCATCATGCTGCGATAGTCAGCACGGTGTGCCATCTCAACAGCATCGATTGTCTCTGTGAGAGTTCCAATCTGATTTACCTTCACCAAAAGTGCATTGGCTGTGTTTCCAGCAATTCCCTTTGCAAGACGCTCTGGGTTAGTAACAAATAGGTCATCTCCAACAATCTGGATGCGTGAACCAAGGACCTTAGTCATCTGTGTCCAGCCAGCCCAGTCCTCTTCATTGAGAGGATCTTCAATAGAAACGATCGGGTATGCATCCACTAGAGATGTGTAATAAGCAATCATTTCATCAGATGTCTTCAGTGCGCCTTCAAACTTGTACTTACCATTCTCATGGAACTCAGTTGCAGCAACATCCATTGCAAGTGCGATTTCAGAACCTGGCTTATATCCAGCAGCTTCAATAGCTTCTAGGATCAAATCAAGTGCTGCGCGGTTACTATCTAGGTTTGGAGCAAAGCCACCTTCATCGCCAACAGATGTTGCAAGTCCGCGCTTTTTTAAGACAGCCTTTAATGCGTGATAAATCTCAGCGCCCCAGCGAACTGATTCGCGGAATGTTGGTGCACCAATTGGTGCGATCATAAACTCTTGAATATCAACGTTGGTATCTGCGTGTGCTCCACCGTTAAGAATATTCATCATCGGAATTGGAAGAACATGTGCATTTGGTCCACCTAGGTAGCGGAACAATGAGAGATCTGCAGATTCTGCAGATGCCTTAGCAACAGCCAAAGATGCACCAAGAATTGCATTTGCACCAAGTCGTGACTTGTTCTTTGTGCCATCTAGTTCAATCATTGCTGCATCAATAAGACGCTGATCCTGTGAATCAAAACCAATAATCGCTGGTGCAATTTCATTGTTAACAAAGGCAACAGCCTTTTCAACACCCTTACCGAGGTAACGCTTGCCACCATCTCGAAGTTCTGCAGCTTCAAATGCACCAGTTGAGGCACCACTTGGAACGGCAGCACGTGCCTGAGTTCCATCTTCTAATTCAATTTCAACTTCAACCGTTGGATTTCCACGGGAGTCGAGAATTTCACGAGCTGCTAATGCCTCGATGATTGCCATTTCGTATCTCCTAAAATTTATTAGAGCCTTGGGTTCTAAAACTGTGGCCGACCTCAACGCTGAAATGGCACCTAATTAACTATGCCAATCCTACCGTGAGTTATGCGGGGCCAATCTGTTGGACGATCCGCATGGCTTCCTTGCGCAGGGCAGCTTCGGCATCAATCCCGTTGGCATTTGCCCAAGCAATTACTGCTAGCAGGGCTTGGCCAACTGCTCCTTCATCAGCATCGCCATCGATTGAAACAGTATTTGGCGTAGTGACTTCGACATTATATTTTTCTGCGCGATACAACAATTTTTCAACTAAAGGTAATGCGGGTTGCGACATTGCAACACCATCTAGTGGTGATGTGCGGCCCTTTTCCTTCTTCTTAATCTCTTCCCAATTTTCAAGGACCTCTTGTGAGTCACGGACCTCAACGCCTGCAAACACATGAGGATGTCTGCGGATTAGCTTGTCAGCAATCCCCTGGGCAACATCTTCAATTGAGAATGGATCTGTTGGGTGTTCTTCGGCCATGCGTGCGTGGAAATACACCTGTAGTAAGACATCGCCTAATTCTTCACGCATACCAACACGGCTGTCAGATTGCACAGCATCTACAAATTCGTATGACTCTTCTAGCAAGTATTTAAGGAGAGACTCATGAGTCTGTTCTGCATCCCACGGACAACCACCC
>JBIILL010000008.1:0-19498 GCA_044232665.1 Candidatus Planktophila sp.
CAACCATGAAGTGATGATGTCACCAACAGCCATTAAGCAACGAGATGTGTTCAGACCTACTGTGTAAATCTTTACTGGATCAGATTGAGATTCCGTCGCATGGCCAACTAACACGCCAACGATTGCATTGAGATCACCAAGTGCCTTAAGCAATGCTTGCTTTTCTGCAGTATGTGCACCGCCACTTTCTGCAAAGGCTTGAATCTCTTTACCTAGTAAACCAAGTGCGCGCCCACCATCTTTAACGACCTTACGGAAGAAAAAGTCAAGACCCTGAATTGCAGTTGTGCCTTCATACAAAGTGTCAATCTTTGCATCGCGCACATACTGTTCAATTGGCCAGTCACGTGTAAAGCCAGCACCACCAAAAGTTTGTAGTGATTCAGTACCAAGCAGAGTCCATGACTTTTCTGAACCGTAACCCTTAACAACTGGAAGCAATAAATCATTGAGTGCAATCATGTCTGCAGCACGATCTTTATCCCCTGCCATTTCAGCAAGTTCGATTTCATCTTGGATAGAAGCTGTGTAGAGCACTAGTGCGCGCATACCTTCGCTATAGGACTTTTGCACCATCAATGAGCGGCGCACATCAGGGTGCTTAATGATTGTGACGCGAGGGGAAGCCTTGTCATTCATTACCTTCATGTCACCGCCCTGCACGCGCTCCTTGGCATATGACAACGCCTGCATATATCCAGCAGATAGTGTTGCAATAGCTTTTGTTCCCACCATCATGCGAGCAAACTCAATAACCTTAAACATCTGTGCAATACCTTGGTGCACTTCACCTAGCAAGTAACCAACTGCAGGTTCTTTTTCACCTAAGTTAACTTCACAGGTTGCAGAAACGTTAAGTCCCATTTTGTCTTCAAGTTGTGTTACATAAACGCCGTTGCGCTTGCCCATCTCCCCTGTTTCAAAATCAAACATGAACTTAGGAATGAGAAATAGTGAAAGACCCTTTGTTCCTGGTCCGCCGCCTTCGCGGCGTGCAAGTACGAAGTGAACAACGTTTGGATAGAAGTCAGCATCACCTGATGTGATGTAACGCTTTGTTCCAGTGATGTGCCATGTTCCATCTGCTTGCTGCACAGCCTTGGTGCGACCTGCGCCAACATCAGAACCTGCATCAGGTTCTGTTAGCTGCATTGTTGCGCCCCAGTGCTTTTCAACCATGTGCTTTGCAATCTTCTTTTGCTCATCTGTTCCAAGAACGTAGGCAACCTGTGCGAAGGCATAACCAGATGCATAAATGTGAATTGCAGGATTTGATCCCAAAACCATCTCAGCAATTGCCCAACGAACTGATGGAGGAATTTTCATTCCACCAAGATCAACAGGTGCATCAACACGCCACCATTCACCGTCGACATATGCTTTGTATGACTTTCTAAAACTTTCTGGCAAAGTTACGTTGCCAGTTTCTTTATTAAGAATTGCACCAACACGATCGCCTTCAACAAAAGATGCAGCTAAATCGTTTTCACACAAACGCTTTACCTCTTCAAGCATTCCTATTGCAGTTTCGCGATCTACTTCACCGTATGGGTTTGTGCCCATAACTTTGTCGCGACCTAAAAGGTCAAAGAGGCAGAATTCAATGTCACGAAGGTTTGCTGTGTAATGGCTCATTGCGCAATTGTGCTACCCGTCAGTAACTTACGCAAGACGATTGAGCCTATTTCGCTCCCCAACGGACCACCTTTCTACAGATAGGCTCGCGCCGTGCTACTTAGCGATCGCGATATCCGCGCAGAAATAGAGGCTGGCCGAGTCGGCTGCGAGCCCTTTCATGAGGCGATGATCCAGCCATCATCTGTTGATGTGCGCCTGGACAAGTACTTCCGTGTTTTTGAAAACCACAAATACAGCGTTATTGATCCTTCTATTGAACAACCAGAGCTAACACGTGAGGTTGTCGCAGAAGGCGATGAACCATTTATCTTGCACCCAGGCGAATTTGTCTTGGCAAGCACCTATGAAGTGATCACCTTGCCTGATGACATCGCAGGACGCCTAGAAGGCAAATCCTCACTAGGTCGCCTTGGTTTATTGACACATTCAACTGCAGGCTTTATTGACCCGGGATTTAGTGGCCACATCACTCTTGAGCTTTCAAACGTTGCCAACCTGCCAGTGAAGTTATTTGCAGGAATGAAAATCGGTCAGCTATGTCTCATCAAACTCTCATCTCCTGCTGAGCACCCATACGGCAGCGAAAAGTATGGTTCTAGGTATCAAGGCCAGCGTGGCCCAACACCTAGCCGATCATTTATGAACTTCCACCGATCAAAAATTAATTAATCGTCGGGCCAAACCGACAGAAAGCGCGGTTTAATTAGGCTATGAAAACAATCATCGTTCTAGGCGTTGTGGCTCTTATCGCTGTCTTTATCATCTCTCAATACAACCGTTTAATTCGCTTAAACATCACAGTAGATGAAGCATGGGCCCAGATTGAGGTTCAGTTAAAGCGTCGCGCAGATTTGATTCCTAACTTAGTTGAAACAGTTAAGGGATATGCAAAGCACGAGCAATCAACATTTGATGCTGTTGTTACAGCACGCGCAAAGGCAACGACTGCCACCACCGTTGCAGATACTGCAGCAGCAGATGGAATGCTCACACAAGCGTTACGTGGTTTGCTTGCAGTTGCCGAGGCATACCCAGATCTGAAAGCTTCTACAAACTTTTTATCACTACAAGAAGAGCTTGCAACAACTGAAAACAAAGTTGCCTTCTCACGTCAGTTCTATAACGACAATGTGCGCGAACTCAATACTGCTGTTAAAACCATCCCAAGCAGCTTCTTTGCAGGGTTTGCAAAGGTTTCAGAGCGCGAGTTTTATGAGGTTGAAGATCCTCAAGATCGTAAAGCACCTGGCGTTACTTTCTAACTCAAAAAATAATGAACTTTAGAACTATGCAAGCGGCTAACCGCCGCAAAACAATTGGTTTGCTCATGGGTATGGGCGTTCTGATGTGGTGTGTGGTCTATGCAGCTCTGACCTACTTCGGCGGCTCTGGCGCAGGCATAGTCCCTATCGCAGTTGGCATTGCACTTATCTCTGTGTGGGGTTCGTATTACGGCTCTGACAAACTAGTTTTAACAATGACCGGTGCCAAGTTAATTCAAGAATCAGATAACCCAAAGTTATTTGATTTGATTCAAGAGGTAATAATTGCATCAGGACTTCCTATGCCTAAGGTTGCAATCGTTATTGATAGCGCTCCTAATGCATTTGCTACTGGTCGAAACCCAGAACACGCACTTATTGCTTTCACAACAGGCATCTTGGATGCAATGGATCGCGATCAACTACAAGGTGTTATCGCCCATGAGATGGCACACGTTGCAAACCGTGACACATTAGTCAGCGCAGTTGCTGCAACAACAGCAGGTGCGATTGCAATTGTCTCTGACATGTTGACCCGCATGATGTTCTTTGGTGGGCGCCGTGATCGCGAAGGTGGCGGCAATCCCATCGCACTTGTCATTTCACTAGTCATTCTTATTTTGGCACCGTTGGCTGCGATGATGTTGAGATCTGCTATCTCTCGCAAGCGTGAATCCTTAGCTGATGCAACCGCGGTTTCCTTCACACGAAATCCAGCAGGTCTTCGCTCAGCACTTGAAGTATTGGCATCTGATTCAACCGTTGTGCAACAGCGATCAACTGCTGTTGCTCATATCTGGATTGAATCACCGCTTGATTCAAAATCTGTCTCTAAACTGTTTTCTACCCACCCACCCATTGCAGAACGAATTGCCGTTCTTAAATCTATGGAGTCTTTGGGCTAAGCCTTAAAGTGGAGCGTGAAGGTAGCGCCTTTGCTTGGTTCTGAAGCAACAGAGACAGTTCCACCGTGTGCCTTCATCACTTCATCAACGATTGAAAGTCCGAGTCCACTTCCATCATTGCTACTGCGCTGGCGTGATGTGTCCACGCGATAGAAGCGTTCAAAGATATGCAATTGATCCTCTGCACTTAGCCCAGGACCCTTATCTGCAACAGACACATAGGAACCATCTTCAGTTGAGTAAGTAGCAACATGTATTGGAGTTCCTGCGGGTGTGTGAGCGCGAGCATTTGCTAGCAAGTTAGTTACTACCTGATAGATCTTGTCGGCATCTCCCTGTGTGCGAACATCGTGAGCAATATCTGAAGTAATTGGATGCTCAGGTCCAGCAGCTGAAGCAGAGGAAACTGCTTCTGTGACAAGGTTTGAAAGATCGATATCTGCCATGACTAACTCACGAGATTGATCAATGCGTGCAAGCATCAATAAATCTTCTACCAATGACCCCATGCGGATTGATTCTTTTTCAATCCGACTAATAAGTTCTTTAGTTTCTTCACCTTCAGGCACTGCGCCTTGGCGATGCAGCTCTGCAAAGCCACGAATTGATGTGAGTGGTGTGCGAAGCTCATGGCTGGCATCTGCAACGAAGCGACGTAGTTTGTTTTCAGATTCAGCGCGCGCGGCAAATGATTCTTCAATGCGTGAAAGCATTGTGTTCAAAGAAGTGCTCAAACGACCAACTTCAGTATCTGGCTCGAAGTTTTCAAGACGAGCAGATAGGTCGCCAGCTGCAATTTGTTCAGCGGTCTTTTCAATCTTTTTAAGTGGCTTCATACTGACCTTGATTACCTGACGTGAAGCAAAGGCAATGAATAGCAAAACTATGCCACCGATAATTAAGAAGACAACACCAATTTGATGAGTTGTCTTGTCGAAATCACTTAAGGATTGTGCAACGATTACCGAACCAAGAGATGATGGCAAAACAGTGGTGGCCACACGAAAGTCAGCACCTGGTGCTTCAACTGTAAAAGGCTTAGATCCAAAGGCTGCAACCTGTCCCGGTAGCAAACCCTTCACATAATCAGTGATTTTGTTGGAGTTAAAGTCTCCGCCGATGCCACCAACCAGATTGCCAAAGGGATCTAAAACAGTTACTGAGATAGATGTTGGAACACGGTTAAGTGGTGTTGCAGCACGCGCAGATGGATTCTCATCGTCATTTGCAATACCGGCTTGGTCAAGACGATCAGCAACCCCGCCAACAACACTAAGTAACTGATCATCAACTTGATGAATCAAATAATTCTGTAAAAGAGCTTGTGCGCCAAAGCCTGCACCAGCAAATCCGAATGCTGAAAGTACAAGTACACCGACCGTTAGGCGATTACGGAGACTTGAATTCGCAAACGGGCTTCTCATATTTTATTTAGGTGGCATTCTTAAGCGATAGCCGACTCCACGCACAGTGTGAATCAGTGGTGGATCAAATGAATCAACCTTCTTGCGCAGATATGAAATATATGTTTCAACGATTCCCATGTCACCACGGAAGTCGTACTGCCATACGTGATCAAGGATCTGTGCCTTTGACACAACGCGGTCCGCGTTAATGATTAAGTAACGAAGAAGCGCAAACTCTGTTGGTGAAAGATCAAGCATCTGACCAGCACGGCGAACCTCATGTGTTGCCTCATCTAATTCAAGATCAGCAAAACGCATCTTTTCATCATCGATTGCGATCTGATCGACACCTGTGCGACGGAGAAGTGCGCGCAAGCGTGCAACGAGTTCTTCTAGTGAAAATGGCTTAGTCATGTAATCATCGCCGCCAAGGGTTAAACCCTTAACCTTGTCTTCCATGCCATCTTTAGCTGTCAGAAATAGAACGCCGGTGTCGACGCCTTCATTGCGAATCTTCTTGCACACTTCAAAACCATCTAGATCAGGCAGCATCACATCAAGCACCATTGCATGTGGCTTGAACTCTTCTGCAACGCGGAGAGCCTCTGCACCATTAGCTGCGGTGCGGACATCAAAGCCGACGAATCGAAGGCTTGTAGAAATTAACTCGCTGATGCTGGATTCATCATCAACGACGAGAATGCGCTGGCTGTTCTTTTCTAGGGTTGTAGTCATGGCTAGAGAATGCTCTCATAACCTGAGTCTTTCCTGAGAACGGGTAGAAAGTACGCCTAATTCTCTTTGACTGAGCGCAGCAATACCTGCGCAACATCTAAGACCTCAACTGCAGACTCCTTGGCGTTCATACCATCTGAGGTCATAACCCGACAGAAAGGACACGCAACAGCTAACTCTGTTGCACCAGTGTTGATCGCTTCTTCAACTCGGTTGATGTTGATGCGTGTTCCAATTTTTTCTTCCATCCACATGCGACCACCACCTGCGCCACAACAAAATGATCGTTCCTTATTACGTGGCATTTCAGTTAACTCCGCACCTGTTGCTTCAAGAATTTCACGTGGTGGTTGATAGATCTCATTGTGACGACCTAAGTAACAAGGATCGTGATAGGTCATTGCAGTGTGTGACATCTTGATTGGGATTAAACGTTTTTCACGGAGCAACTGATTAAGAAGTTGTGTGTGGTGAACCATTTCAAGTTCAAAACCTTGTTGTCCATAATCTCTACCGATTGTTGTAAAGCAATGAGGGCAGGTAACAACAACTTTCTTTTTACCCTTAGGGCGATCGCCAAATGCTTCTTTAAATGTTTCAATGTTTTCGCGAGACAAGATTTGATACAAGAATTCATTACCGGCACGACGTGCAGGATCTCCCGTGCATGTCTCTTTCTTACCAAGAACTGCAAAGTTAACTCCTGCCATATACAAAAGCTCTGCAACAGCCTTTGTAGTTTTCTTGGCGCGCTCTTCATAGGCACCGGCGCAACCAACCCAGAACAAGTACTCGACATCTTCTGGTAATTGACCTTCAATGACGTTGACTGGGAAATCACACTCTGCAATCCAAGCTTCCCGGTCTGTGCGATTAGCACCCCACGGGTTGCCAGTCTTTTCTAGATTTCTAAATGTTCCACCTAGTTCAGAAGGAAACTCTGATTCAACTAATACTTGGAAGCGGCGCATATTAACGATGTGATCAATGTGTTCGATATCAACTGGGCATTCATTTACACAAGCACCACATGTCGTACACGACCACAAAACATCTAAGCTGATCGGTGAATTTTCACCAACAAGTGCTTCATTTTCAACGGTTTTAGCAAAGGCGTGATCGCGCATAGCCATGATGAGAAGCTTTGGTGATAATGGTTTTTCGGTGTGCCAAGCAGGACATTGCGACTGGCAACGACCGCACTCAGTACACGATGTCATATCCAACAATCCCTTCCAGGATATGTCAGCGCGCGTGCCTAAACCAAAGACATCGTCTTCCTTTGGATCTTCAAAGTTAATCTCTTCGCCATGTGAAAGCATGGGTGGGAGTGCACCCAGTGATGAAGTGCCATCAGCGTTGCGGCGATAGAAAATGTTAAATGGTGCCAAGAATCGGTGCCAAGCAATACCCATCGTGAAGTTTGTCGCAATAACAATGAACCAGGTCATTGAGCCAACGATTTTGATTGCAGCAACAATCTGAATCCAGGATGTTATTTCTGACAAGCTCATTGACTTAAACATGTCGGCTATAAACCAGGTGGTGATGTAGTGACGGTTCCATGCTGTCTCATCAGAGAGCGCGCCTTCAAGTCCGCGCAGTGCGATTACACAAAAGACGATGAGAACAATCGTGAACTCCACGTAATACGCCTTACCCATTCCAGAACCGGCAAAGCGTGAGCGCTTGTTACGAAGCCGTGTTACCTGGCGGATTCCAATAAGTGCAACGATTCCAATACCTGTCGACCAAGCAACTAGCTCGGTGATGTATTCATACACCCAGAAATGTCCGATGATTGGCAGAGCAAACTTTGGATTAATGAGCTGTCCGTATGCGGTAACCAAAGTTCCGAAGAGTGCAAAAAATCCGACCATCACAAACCAGTGCGCAAAACCAACAACGGTGAAGTTGAGCATCTTTGTGTGTCCAAAGATCTCACCAGCTGCCATACGTAGGCGCTGTGCTTTGTCATTACTTCTCGTTGGATCTGGTTGACCCTTTTTATATATACCAATTAACTTCTTGGTGCGAACGGCAAGAAGAGCTAGAGCAACAAGGGTGATGCCATAGGAAAGGCCTGCCAGCGCAAGGTTCATAGGGAGAGGGTAGGCAATAAACCCGCCTGTATGCGTGTTCAACCAGAGATAAACCTGAGTCGCATCGACTCAATCTTTTGTGTATAATCGGCTCAAGTTCAACAATCCTCGACCCTAGATCAGGCTCGAGCGGGATAAAAAGGAGCATACATAATGGCTAGAGCAGTCGGAATCGACCTCGGAACAACAAACAGCTGCGTATCTGTCCTTGAAGGTGGCGAGCCAACGGTTATCGCCAACGCAGAAGGTGCGCGCACAACACCATCAATCGTGGCCTTTGCTAAAAACGGTGAGGTCCTCGTTGGTGAGGTTGCCAAGCGTCAATCAGTAACAAACGTAGATCGCACGATCCGTTCTGTTAAGCGTCACATGGGTACTAACTGGAGCATCGATATCGATGGCAAGAAGTACACCTCACAAGAAATTTCAGCACGCGTACTACAAAAGCTAAAGCGCGATGCAGAGGCATATTTGGGTGAGACAGTAACTGATGCAGTTATCACAGTTCCTGCTTACTTCAATGATGCACAGCGTCAAGCAACAAAAGAGGCTGGCGAAATTGCAGGACTTAATGTTCTGCGCATTATCAACGAGCCAACTGCAGCAGCGCTCGCATATGGTTTGGACAAGGCAGATAAGGAACAAACGATTCTTGTATTCGACCTTGGTGGTGGAACATTTGACGTTTCACTTCTAGAAATCGGCGATGGTGTTGTTGAAGTTAAGGCAACTAACGGCGATAACAACCTAGGTGGAGATGACTGGGATCAAGCACTTGTTGATCACCTAGTACAAACATTTGGAGCAGCAAACGGAATTGATTTAACAAAAGACAAGATGGCGATGCAACGTATTCGTGAAGCTGCTGAAAAGGCAAAGATCGAACTATCATCATCACAATCTGCGTCAGTCAACCTTCCATACATCACAGTTGATTCTGAAAAGAATCCATTGTTCATGGATGAAACAATCACACGCGCACAGTTCCAGCAGTTAACCGCTGCTTTACTAGAGCGTTGCAAGAAGCCATTCCAAGCAGTTCTAAAAGATGCAGGAATTCCTATTGCAAAAATTGAATCAGTTGTACTAGTTGGTGGATCAACTCGTATGCCGGCTGTTGTTGAATTGGTTAAAGAGTTAACTGGCGGCAAAGAGCCAAATAAGGGTGTTAACCCAGATGAGGTTGTTGCAGTTGGTGCGTCCCTTCAAGCCGGTGTTTTAAAGGGTGAAGTAAAGGATGTATTGCTCCTAGATGTAACTCCGCTCTCACTTGGTATCGAAACCAAGGGTGGCGTGATGACACGTCTGATCGAGCGCAACACAACTATCCCAACAAAGCGCAGCGAAGTATTCACAACAGCAGATGACAATCAGCCTGCTGTGCAGATCCAGGCATACCAAGGCGAACGTGAAATGGCTGCTTATAACAAGAAGCTCGGCATGTTCGAACTAACAGGTTTACCACCAGCACCGCGTGGAGTTCCACAGATCGAGGTCACATTTGATATCGATGCAAACGGAATTGTTCATGTCTCTGCAAAGGATCTTGGAACAGGTAAAGAGCAGAGCATGACCATCACTGGTGGGTCTGCACTTAACAAGGATGAGATCGCGCGCATGATGGCCGATGCTGAATCACATGCTGAAGAAGATCGTCAGCGTAAGGAAGAGGCAGAGATTCGTAACGCTGGAGATTCACTTCTCTACTCAACTGAAAAATTCATCAAGGACAATGACGAGAAGTTGTCACAAGGTGATGCACTTGAGAAGAAGACAGAGACTGAAGCAGCACTCGAAGAGTTAAAGACCGCACTTGGTGGTTCAAACTACGAAATGATTAAGTCAGCAACTGAAAAGGTTGCAACTGTTAGTCAAGCACTTGGTTCGGCTCTCTATGCAGCAAGTGCAGCAGCTGAAGAGAATGCAGCACCTCAAGAAGATGGTGTTGAAGACGCTGAAGTTGTAGAAGAAGAATCTAAGTAATGTCAGAGGAAACTACTGAACAAGTAGTTGAAGAGGTTGTTGAGCCGGGTCAGGAAGCTGACCCGGTTGCAACGCTAACATCTGACTTGCAACGATTACAAGCAGAGTATGCAAACTACAAAAAGCGTGTTGAGCGTGATCGAGCAGTTGCCCATGAAAGCGCAGTCGGTGCTGTCCTAACTGAACTCTTGGCACTCCTTGATGATGTTGATCGCGCAGAACAACATGGCGAACTATCAGGCGGCTTTAAAGCAGTGGCAGATCAGCTAAATTCAATCACTTCCCGCATCGGCTTAGAAAAATATGGCACAGAGGGTGAAGTTTTTGACCCACAGATTCATGAGGCACTTATGCATGATGAATCAGCAGATGTTGCCGTTGCAACCGCATCAAAGATTTTGCAGCCTGGTTATAAGTACAAAGAGCGCATCTTGCGTCCAGCCCGCGTTGCTGTCACAGATCCAGCGGGAGCGTAATTAAAAATGGCAGCTAAAGATCTATATGAAAAGGATTTCTATAAAGTCCTTGGTGTAGATAAGAAGGCAGCTGCCGATGAGATTAAAAAGAAGTACCGCGCACTTGCTCGTGATCTGCACCCGGATAAAACAAAGGGTGATTCAGCCAAGGAAGAAAAGTTTAAGGCTGTCTCTGAAGCATATGAAATCCTGTCTGATGCAAAAAAGCGCGCTGAATATGATGAAGCACGCTCATTGTTTGAAAGAGGTGGATTCCGTGCACCACAAGGCGGCGGCTTCCAAGGTGGAGATTTCCATGATGTATTTGGTGGCGGAAACCCACAAGATATCTTTGCAAACCTATTTGGTAACGCTGCACGTCGTGGTCCACGCAAAGGTCAAGATCTACAAACTGAAGCAACAATTACATTCCGTGAATCAGTTTTCGGAACAACACTTGATCTGCGGCTAGCAACAGATAGAGGTCAAGCACAAAACATTTCTGCGCGCGTTCCAACTGGCGTGAGTGATGGCGCAAAGATTCGCGTTAAAGGTAAAGGCGCACAAGGTGAAGCAGGTCCTGGCGACTTGTTTATTCAACTTCACGTTAAGCCCCACCCAATTTTTTCTCGCAAAGGTGAAAACTTAACGATCACACTGCCAGTTACTTTCGCAGAAGCCGCGCTCGGCGCAGATATTAAGGTGCCAACCATGGCTGGTGATGATGTAACAGTGCGTATCGCACCTGGCACACCAAACGGTCGTACACTTCGCGTGAAGGGCCGTGGGATCACCAAAGGCAGTACCACAGGCGACTTATTGGTCACCGTTGAGGTTCAGGTCCCACAACGCGTTGATGGCAAAGCGCTAGAAGCGCTAAAAACTTTTGCAGAGGAAACATCTAGCCAAGATGTTCGTGCTGATTTCACAACGAAGGCGAAAATATGATCGACGAGACGAAGAACAATCAGCCAGATGATGATGCTGGCGTCTATGTGATTTCAGTTGCTGCAGAGATTTCTGGCATGCATCCACAAACTTTGCGCCAATACGACAAGTTAGGTTTGGTTTCACCATCCCGCACAGAAGGACGTAATCGTCGTTACTCATTACGCGATATTGCACTACTGCGCGTAGTTCAAAAGCTTGTTGGCGAAGGAATCAACCACGCAGGTATCAAGCGAATTATTGAGTTGGAGTCAGCTGTTGCAAATATGGCAGTTGAGGTTGCCCAGCTTCGTATTGAGGTAAACGCGCTGATTGAACAAAACCCGCCTAAGGGTTTAGTAACACGTCGTAAAAACGAAGTAATTATTTACAAAGAAGATTAATTAAAAAAGTTAACTCGCCCAGTCCACTTGCCAAGTGTTGGTTCAACCGGTGAGTTGAGTACCTTTTCAATAACCGTTGCATAAACATCGCGGAAATCTGTTGTTACAGCCAAGTCACCCTTATACAAGTTCTTCAGTGATGGCTGTTCGCCATAGAAGCCACCCTTGACTGTATTACCAACCATAAACATTGGTCCGGCAGTTCCATGATCTGTTCCATCTGAGCCATTACCAATTACGCGACGACCAAATTCGCTATAAACCATGATTGTTACATCGTTGCTTCTAGTTGTTGCTTTTAGTTGACCCATAAATCGTGACAAAGAATCTGAAACTGTGCCAAGCAATGAAGCTTGAGCATTTGCTTCATTAGCGTGGGTATCAAAACCACCTAGCGAGACAGACCACACCTTTGTTGGAGATCCTGCTGCAATTAGCTTTGCAACAACATCTAATTGCTGGGCCAAATTACTATCTCCGCCAGCGTTTCCGCCATTGGTTGTGGGCAGATCTGGGCTTACAGGTGCAGGTGATTTCAGCACCGGCTGCACATTTGTAGAAACAGAGAACAGGTTGCGCATTGAAGTAGCAGCAGCAGCCATTAACTTTGAGTCTTTAGCAACAGGACGTGAAAGCTTGAGGCACTGTGCTGCTAAATCCCCCTTTGGAATCACTAAACCACCTAGAGGAAGCGCAGAACCCGAACGCTTATTACCTGCAAACACTGGCGGTAATACTGAACCAAGCGAGATTGCAAGCATTGGTTCTTCTGGTTGTGTATCAATCCATCGACCAATCCAGCCGGAATTTATATTCTTTGCAGGTGATGCGGTTTGCCACTTAGCCATTGATGAGAAGTGGGAACGATCTGGGTTTGGATAACCAACACCACGAACAATTGCAACCTTGTTTTGATCCCACAAAGACTTCAAACCCTTCATAGCAGGATTTAAAGCAAGTTCAGCATTAAGAGGCAGAACAACCTCTTGCTTATATGCAAGTTCAGGTCGTAGTGAGTAATACAAAGGATCTGTGTAAGGGACAACGGTGTTTAATCCATCATTACCGCCATACAAAGTAACGATTACAAGAATTGGAGTATTTGCTGGCAGTGGACGGCTAATTGCAGCCTGTGCGATGTCATCGATACTAAGTAGCGGAGCTGCTGCACCGACTGCAACGGCGCCGGTTGTTAACTTAAGAAACTTTCTTCTGGTAACTGTATCCATGATGGTCTCCTATGCACTCACGATAAATTCAGGGCTACACAATGCAAGCAAAGCAAACTGGGCGGGATCTGACATTGAGTTACGAAGTGCTCCCTGTGTTCGTGGACTCCATTCAGCAACGCCTAACCAGTCCGCACTCTTCATAGCTCGGTTTGCAACCGGGATCTCAAGCAATCCACGCAATGAGCTTTGTTTAATCAACCATGTCGCAAATGCAATGCGATATTGAACAGCCGCTGAAGATAACCAGGCCTCACCAGCTGGCCACCCACCGACATTTGGTGGACTAAATGGCACCTGGTTTAACTGATTTAAGTAGTTAATCAGTTGTGTAGGAGTCTTTAGATTTGATGGAGTTAACTCCAGCGCTCTGCAGGCAGCAATAAACCACTCAACAGGAGATTTCACTAAATCATTTTTTGAATCACCAACCGCTGGATCTTGAACCATTGCTTTGACAGCAGAAGAGATATCTCTGGTTGCAAAGGCTTTTTTTGCACCAAAAGATGCGGGCATGCTTTCCGTACTGGAAATGAATCTGTACCACAAACGCTCTGCAATAAATGTTGCACAATCTTCCCGAGCAACCAAAAAATCTGAAAGCTCTTCACCAGTAAAGGGTCTGGTTGTTCCAAGAATAGAAATTGGATTTGGATCATGTCGCTTTGGATTAAAAGTTAACGAACCTTCGTAATTTACAACCTGATATCCGGTGAGAGCTCGTGCTGCACCTTTAACATCATCTTCTGTATAGCGGTCAACACCAAGAACAAAGAGCTCCATTAACTCTCGCCCTAAGTTTTCGTTAGGAGATTTTAGGGTGCTGTCTTGACCATCTAGCCAAAACTGCAGGGCGCTGTCATTAATCATGGCGCGGGACATATCTTTGAAATTTCCCAAGGCATGTGTGCGCAAAGTTTTGTTTTGAATAAACATTGGTAATGCAAAATTTACTTTTCCAACTGATGTCGCCCAGTGTCCATGCCAAAACCATGTCATTTTTTCTGTTAAACCATGATCACTCATCGCCATGCGATCTAGCCACCAAAGAACTAATTGTTGGTTTTGGTATCGCAGCGAAATTGCGTAAGGAACAATCTCGGCACTATTGGCAGCTGGACGCTTACCGATATTTGTGATCTCAGGAACCAGCACCGTTGCCGCACCTGCATCAACTGCTGGAACTGTCAGGACCTTTGCTCGTGTAGCGGCAACTCCATCTTTAAGAGCTTGCGCGTATTCACCAGGACGTGGCCCGAAGCCAAAGCGTTGCATTAACCGTGAGGTCTCTAACCGTTGCGCGTTCATCCCCAGAATGTAACGATGAATGAGCGACGCGGTAAGGTTAAAGTATGAATTCACATGAAACTCTTAGAGAACACATACTTTCCAAGGCTGTTGTGCACGGCAAAGTAGTTCTTTCGAGCGGTAAAGAGGCGGATTACTACGTGGATCTGCGTCGCGTCACATTGGATTCACAGGCAGCCCCGCTAGTGGGCCAGGTCATGTTGGATTTAACTAAGGATCTTGATTACGAAGCAGTTGGTGGCTTAACACTGGGCGCAGACCCAGTTGCAACAGCAATGATGCATGTGGCAGCTAGTCAAGGTAAAAAGATTGATTCATTTGTAGTTCGCAAAGCCGAAAAAGCACATGGTCTGCAACGCAGAATCGAAGGGCCAGATGTTAAAGGCAAGCGCGTTTTAGCAGTTGAAGACACATCAACAACTGGTGGTTCTGTTCTAACCGCTGTTGAAGCTCTCATTGAAGCCGGCGCAATTGTGGTTGGTATTGCAGTAATTGTTGAACGAGGGGCAGAACCAAAGATTAAAGAAGCAGGCTATGAGTACCGAGCTGCTTATCAGTTATCTGATTTAGGCTTGTAACGCTTTGATTGCCACTCTCTAAATACTTCTAGTGCCAGTGGAACTGCACTGACCAAAACAATCACAGTAACAATTCCAACAATAAAGTAATTACCATTTTCTTCGAATACATCCCCTAAAAAGTAACCAATACCCATTGCAACTTGGGTCCAGATAATTGCACCAATTGCATTCCAGGTTGAAAAGGTTTTGCGATCTAAATTAGCAACACCGCACACCGGGTTAATCAATGTTCTAGCAAATGGAATGAAACGACCAAATACCAGAGCCTTACGTGGCCCGTACTTGCCTAACCACTTTTCAATCTTTTGAACCATTTTTTGATTAAAGAATCTGCTATCTGGTCGATCAAAGAACTTTCGCCCATATGTCTTGCCAAACCAATAACCAACTTCGCCGCCAACAATTGCTGCGATAGGAGCTAAGGTAAACAAAAGTGGAGTGGAAAGCTTTGCATCACCCAAGAGCGCAGATCCAGAGCCAGAAGCGGCAATGCCTGCCAAGAAAACAACTTCGCCTCCTGGGAAAACCAAACCGATTAATAGGCCGGTCTCCATAAAAATGATGCCCAGAACGCCGATTAGCCCCAGCGTTGAGATGACTGAATTGGCATCTAGAAGGTTCATGAGGGGAGGCTATCCCACGCCAAGTTGGGGGTAATAGATATGTGTAATTTGCCTTAACCAGGGCTTCCTGACCTACACTTCACCAGTCTCGCGCCTGACCCTCGTTGTAGGGCGCCTGTAACTCCAACGGAGGAGAACCTATGCGTGCTTCAAGCACCGTATCGCTGGTCCAAGTGACCGGATCTAACCTGACATATGCCTACATCGTTCTAGGAATTTCCCTAGCTGCCCTCGCAATCGCCTACGGCCTACGTGCCCAGGTATTGGCAGCAAGTGATGGAACAGCAAAGATGCGCGAAATCGCAGAAGCTGTGCAAGAAGGAGCCGCTGCGTTTTTATCTCGCCAGTTCCGCACACTGTCCTACTTTGTAGCAATCGTATTTTTTCTCTTGTTCGCACTCCCTGGTGATGCTGAGATCCGCATCGGCCGTTCAATCTTCTTCTTACTAGGTGCAGCATTTTCCGCTCTCGTTGGATACAACGGTATGTGGCTTGCAGTGCGCGCAAATGTGCGTGTGGCAGATGCTGCACGTAACAAGGATGGCGCAAAGGCTGTGCAGATTGCTTTCCGCACAGGTGGCGTCGTTGGTATGACAACTGTTGGTCTTGGACTAATCGGAGCATCACTTGTTGTAATCATCTACCGCGAGAACGCACCTGCTGTTCTTGAAGGCTTTGGTTTTGGCGCAGCGATGCTTGCGATGTTTATGCGAGTTGGTGGCGGAATCTTTACAAAGGCAGCAGATGTTGGTGCTGACCTTGTCGGTAAAGTTGAAAAGCACATCCCAGAAGATGACCCACGAAATGCCGCAACAATTGCGGACAACGTAGGAGACAACGTTGGTGACTGTGCTGGTATGGCTGCAGACTTGTTCGAGTCATATGCGGTAACACTTGTTGCAGCTTTGATTCTTGGTAAGGCAGCATTCGGTGATGCTGGTCTTATCTATCCATTGATCGTTCCTGCAATCGGAACTGTCACAGCAGTTATTGGTATTTTCCTCACACGCTTGCGCAGCACAGATAAGTCAGCAATGACAGCTATCAATCGCTCATTCTTTGTGTCAGCAATTATTTCTGCCGGGCTAACAGCCCTTGCAACATTTACTTACCTACCATCTGATTTCAAGTTGATGACAGGTCTTTCACCAGAAGCAGTTGCAGCAGCAGGTAACACAAACCCACGTGTCCTAGCTATTGGCGCTGTTTTAATCGGTATCGCACTTGCAGCAGCAATTCAGGTATTAACAGGCTTCTTCACAGAAACTGGCAAGCGTCCAGTAAATGATGTTGCTGCCTCATCTGAGACAGGTGCAGCAACAGTAATTTTGGCTGGTATCGCAGTTGGTTTTGAATCAGCTGTTTACTCTGCGTTACTAATTGCAGCAGCGGTATTCGGAGCGTTCTTGCTCGGTGGCGGAAGTATTGTGCTGTCACTTCTTGCGATCGCACTTGCTGGCACAGGACTACTAACAACTGTTGGTGTCATCGTTGCGATGGACACATTTGGTCCAATTTCAGATAACGCACAAGGCATTGCAGAAATGTCTGGCGATGTTGATGGCGAAGGCGCAGAGATCCTTACAAGCCTAGACGCAGTTGGTAACACAACTAAGGCGATCACTAAGGGCATTGCAATTGCAACAGCTGTATTGGCTGCAACAGCCCTATTCGGTGCATTCACAGATGCGATCAAGACAGCTGTTATTGATGCAGGTAAGACTGCAGCAGAAGTTGGTTTGCAGTTCCAGGGCATCTTGGATGTTGCAGATCCTCGTAACCTTGTTGGTTTGATTATCGGAGCAGCAGTTGTGTTCTTGTTCTCAGGTTTGGCAGTTAACGCGGTATCACGTGCAGCGGGTGCGGTTGTTGTCGAAGTACGTGAACAGTTCCGCTTGCACCCAGGAATCATGAAGGGAACTGAAAAGCCAGATTATGGTCGTGTCGTAGATATTTGCACACGCGATTCCTTGCGTGAACTTGTAACACCAGGATTACTAGCTGTAATGGCACCTATTGCTGTTGGCTTTGGTTTAGGTGTTGGCGCACTTGGTGCATACCTTGCCGGTGCTATTGGCACAGGAACACTCATGGCAGTATTTCTATCTAACTCAGGTGGTGCGTGGGATAACGCTAAGAAGATGGTTGAAGATGGCCATCACGGTGGAAAGAACTCAGATGCCCACGCAGCAACAATCGTTGGTGACACTGTTGGAGATCCTTTCAAGGACACAGCAGGCCCTGCAATTAACCCACTTATCAAGGTAATGAACCTTGTTGCTTTGTTAATTACACCAGCAATTGTTTCTTTGGCACTTGGCAATGGAGAAAGAACAAGCATGGGGATCTCACTATTTGCAGTTGCAGTAATCGTTGGCGCACTTATTCGTAATCGTCGTCAAGCAACCTCAATTACTGTTTAAGTAGAAGGACTTCCCCTCCTCTATGGCCAAAGCAAAAGCTGACCTGATTAAGCTGGTGATTGTTGAATCACCAGCAAAGGCCAGAAAAATTGGTGGATACCTCGGCGACGGATATGTCGTCGAGGCTTCCGTCGGCCATATTCGTGACCTACCACAACGCGCAGCTGATATCCCAAAAGAATATAAAAAGATTGCCTGGGCTAAAGAGGGCGTTGATATTGAAAACGACTTCGCTCCGCTCTATGTGATTAACCCAGATAAAAAGGCGAAGGTTGCCGAACTCAAAGAGTTAATGAAAAACGCTGAAGAGTTGATTCTGGCAACGGATGAGGATCGCGAGGGTGAAGCGATTGCTTGGCACTTGGTGGAAGTACTTGAACCAAAGATTCCTATCAAGCGCATGGTTTTCAATGAAATCACAAAAGAGGCTATTCAAGCCGCAGTAAATGACACCCGTGATCTTGATTATCACTTAATTGATGCGCAAGAGACTCGAAGAGTTCTAGACAGATTGTTTGGCTACCGACTCTCACCAGTGCTCTGGAAGAAAGTTATGCCACGCATTTCGGCAGGGCGCGTGCAATCAGTTGCCACAAGGTTGATTGTTGAAAAAGAGCGCGAACGCATGGCCTTTATTTCTAGTGCGTGGTGGGATTTGGCCGCGGTTACCGCACTTGGCTTTAACGCACGCTTGCTAGAAGTAGATGGCAAAAAGGTTGCAGCAACTTCAGACTTTGGCGCAGATGGTGCGGTCAAAGAAAAATCATTAGCAAATATTTTGTTATTAGATGAGGCAGGTGCTCGTGGAGTAGTTGAATCACTAAAAAGCAGTGATTTAACTGTTAAATCTATGGAGGAAAGCCCACGTACTGAGCGTCCAAAGCCACCATTTACAACATCTACCATGCAGCAAGATGCTGGTAGTCGGCTTGGGTGGGGCGCACAGATCACGATGCGTGTTGCACAAAGGTTGTATGAAAACGGTTACATCACCTACATGCGTACCGACAGTATTAACTTGTCACAACAAGCAATCACAGCTGCACGCAACGCTGCAAAAGCTCTCTATGGCGCAGACCATGTTGCAGATGCACCTCGCACCTATGTTGGTAAAACAAAGAACGCACAAGAAGCACACGAAGCAATCCGCCCAGCAGGAGATGTCTTTAAGACTCCTGGTGAGTTAGCACCTGAGCTCTCACGTGATGAGTTCGCACTCTATGACTTAATCTGGAAGCGCACAGTGGCATCCCAAATGGCAGATGCCAAAAAGATGCAGATGCGAGTTGACTTTGATGCAACGACAAATGATGGCAAGAAAACAATTTTCCGTGCCAATGGATCTGTTATTACTTTCCCAGGATTCTTAGCTGCCTACGATGAGATCGTTAGTGAAGAAAACAAAGATGAAGAGTCTGAAGATAAGCGCTTACCTGCGATGTCAGTTGGCCAAGCGGTAAAGGTCAACGAATACACCTGTGAAGGTCACGAGACAAAGCCACCAGCTAGATACACAG
>JBIILL010000066.1:0-6430 GCA_044232665.1 Candidatus Planktophila sp.
CTCTCAGCGTCGATGGTACTGCAAGGGTGACCTTGTGGGAGAGTAGAACGTCGCCGGACTTCTTTTATAAAAAGGGGCGCTTTAACGAGCGCCCCTTTTTTATTTCCCATTAATAAATGTCATACTGTAAAAAATTAAAAAGCGTGAAGGAGAAAAACATGGATGAAAGAGAACAAAGACCTTCACGTCCTTCACGTCCAGTTAATAATTTAAAGCCAGGAGAGCGCCCTGCGCGTTCTGGTGAACGTCGTCCATCTGGACCTAATTCTCAACGCAAACGTGAAGATTTGCCTGCCAGAGGTGGCTCTTCAAGCCGTGCCGGAGCTCCGCGTCAAACACGCGATGGTTCTGATCCTCGTGGTGCTCGTCCTGCACCAATGGATCGCGATCAATCTCGCTTGCGTCCACGTATTTTTGAACCTGATATTCCAGAAGATGTAACAGGTGAAGAGCTAGAAAAATCAGTTCGCGCAGAGTTATTAAGTTTGTCTGCAGAAAATGCAAAGGTAGTTGCACGTCACTTAGTGTGCATAAATTTGTATCAAGACACCGATCCACAATTGGCCCATAAGCACGGAATAGCAGCTGCCCACCATGCAGGACGTCTTTCAGTTGTTCGTGAATCTGCAGGATATGCCGCATATCGCGCTGGTCATTATGAAATCGCACTAAAGGAGTTGCGTGCTGCCCATCGCATTTCCGGTGATGTTTCATCCTTGCCTGTCATGGCAGATTGTGAACGAGGACTTGGAAACCCGCTAAAAGCATTGAGTTTGGCTGGTTCTCCTGAGGTCAAGCGCTTGGCAAAACCTGAAGAAATTGAGATGCGAATTGTTGCAGCTGGTGCGCGTCGGGATCTGGGTGAGTTAGAAGCAGCCGTTGTTACGTTGACGTGTAAAGAATTAAATAATGAAACAGATGAGTGGGCCTTGCGTCTTCGTTACGCCTATGCCGACGCACTAGATGCTGCTGGCCGAAAAGATGAGGCCAGGCAGTGGTTTGCAAAGTGTGCCGAACTGGATGAGGAAGAGTTCACCGACGCCGCAGAGCGCGCGGCGGAATAGTTACCCACACCTAGTCCCAACTCTTTTGGAAATGACAGTGCAACACTTAATGATCTGACCCCCACCTCAATAATTATTGGAGTACTCATGGTCAAGAAAATTAGTAGTAAGAAAGTTGCTGAAGTTGAAGAGGATTACTCGCTCAATGATGTTTTGCTGCGAGGTCGAGTTTCTCAAGAAGCTGTTGAGAAGGAACTTCCGAGCGGGGACAAAGTGGTCGAGTTTCGATTAATCGTAACTAGGGACAAACAACCAGGTGTCGACACCTTGGATATTGGTTCTTGGAGTGCAAAGTCACGCCGAACAGCGTTATCCCTTTCTCCTGATGAGTGGGTAGAGATCTCAGGCTCAATTCATCGTCGCTTTTGGAGTGGGCCAGCCGGGCTTGCAAGTCGTTGGCAGGTTGAAGCGGTCGAGATTTCTCGAATTTAGGTAGGCTTATGACATGAGCAAGAACAGCGATTTTCTTTCGGCACTGAAATCTTTATCCAACAATGTCCAACTTGGTAATAAGACTGCAACAGATGTTGCCGACTCGGTTAACGCGTGGCTTAAAGAGGGCGGCGAAGCACTTAAAGTGAAAATCGAAGATGAGGTGGAACGTTCAGTTTCCAAGATGGGTTTTGTAAAGCGTGGGGAGTTTGAAGCGCTGAAGCAAGAGGTCGCTGCTTTGAAAAAGGGAACACCAAAAAAGAGTGCAAAGAAAGCAACAGTTAAAAAAGCGGTAAAGAAGACAGCAAAGAAAGCTGCTAAGAAGAAGGTAGCCAAGTAAATGGAAAACAACAGTCAGGTAAATGGCGAGTCACTTGTAGAGGAGCTTCGCACTGAGTTGCAAGAGATAGATGCAATGAAAGTGGGCGATCACGCTGCTCGATTTGAAGCATTGCATCAACGTCTTAATCAAGCCTTGTCTTCTATCGACGGTCTTTAATATTTAGATGAAAACACGTCTGGATGCTGAGCTAGTTCGGAGAGAACTTGCGCGTTCACGAGAGCAGGCTGCTGATTTTATTGAGAAGCGCTCTGTTCTTGTTAACGGTATTCCAGCAACAAAGCCTGCTACTCAGGTTGATGCCGAAACCTCCATCGTAATTGCGGGTGATCGTGATGACTTTGTTTCCCGCGGGGGACATAAATTAGATGGCGCGCTCAGTGCATTTACTGGAGTAGTTGTTGAAGGCAAGCGTTGTCTTGACGCAGGTGCATCTACTGGTGGCTTTACCGATGTTTTATTGCGTCGAAATGCCGGTCATGTCGTAGCTGTAGATGTTGGATATGGGCAACTTGCGTGGGGACTTCGTCAAGATGAGCGAGTAACAGTTCTTGATCGCACCAACATTCGTCATTTAACGGGGGACATAGTGGGTGAAGCAATTGATTTAGTCGTTGCTGATTTGTCATTCATTTCGTTGACCTTGGTATTGCCAGCGTTGGCCGCAGTGTCAAAGCCGGAGGCGGATTTTGTTTTGATGGTTAAGCCTCAATTTGAGGTTGGACGAGAGAAGTTAGGTGCTGGTGGTGTCGTTCGAGATCCTGCTTTGCGCAAAGCTGCTGTGATTGAGGTTGCTGAGTCTGCATATGATGTGGGACTCGGAACCTTAGGAATATCAGCAAGTCCACTGCCTGGTCCTGCCGGCAATGTTGAGTATTTCTTGTGGCTTCGTAGAGGTGCACCTGAAATTGATCATGCGATGTTGGATGAGGCTATAGCGATTGGACCACAGTAATGCGCAATCTGTTAATCGTTTGTAACCCAGCTCGAGTCGATGCGGTAGTTGCAGCAGTTGAGTTGCAGCAAAATCTTGCATCAACCTTTGGTATTTACACAATTTCTGACGTAGAAATTCCAGGAGTAATGAAGACCACGGTTACCGGCCTTCCACAGATAGAAGTAGCCGTTGTTCTCGGTGGTGACGGAACAACTTTGCGAGCCGCAGAGGTTGCTCATGAAAGAGAGATTCCATTGCTCGGCGTGAACTTGGGCCATGTTGGCTTTTTGTCAGAGGTAGAACACTCAAAAATATCCGAAGTAATTGATGCATTAGTAAAAAAATCTTATGTCATTGATCCGCGTATTACCTTGGGATATACGGTTGAACGAGATGGAAAAGTTGTTGCCTCAGGTTGGGCGCTTAATGAAGTAACAGTCGAGCGCGAGAAAGCGACAATGGTTGAACTCTTTCTCGAAATCGATAACCGTCCAATTTCACGATGGGGTTGTGATGGCTTGATCTGTTCAACACCTACTGGCTCTACCGCATATGCATTTTCTGCCGGGGGTCCAATCCTCTGGCCTGAAGTCGATGCACTTGTCGTCCTGCCAATTTCTGCACACGCACTCTTCTCGCGTCCACTTGTCATCTCTCCACAATCTAAAATTGCAGTTGGTATTGAATCATCAGAGGCGTTTCTTTCAGCTGATGCTTTGCGAAAGTTTGCTTTGCGAAGAGGCGACCGGGTCGTTGTTACAAAGAACCCACGCATTATTAAGTTGGCTCACTTGAAAAACACACTCTTTAGTGATCGATTAGTAGCAAAATTCAAACTTCCCGTTGAAGGATGGCGTGGTGAGTGAACGCACTTTTCTTGAAGAGATAACTATTCGATCTATTGGTGTTATTGATCAATCAACGCTGGAGATATCTAAGGGTTTGACTGTTTTAACTGGTGAAACCGGAGCCGGAAAAACGATGATTTTGACCGCTTTAAACCTGATTTTAGGTGGAAAAGCAGACAGTGCCCTGGTTCGTAAAGGATCAGAAAGATTAGTTGCCAGCGGGCGTTTTTCTATTCCAAAGTCTTCCGAGCATCTCTTCGAAGAGGTTCTGGTTGAAGATGGCGAGTTAATTGTTACCCGCACCGTTGCTACAGATGGAAAGAGCAAAGCCACAACTAATGGCGTTAGCGCGACTGCCAGCACTCTGTCTTCGGTTGGCGAGAACCTTGTGGAAGTTCATGGACAAGCGGCTAATCAAAATATTACAAAGAGCTCAAGGCAGCGTGAACTCGTTGATCGCTTTGGGCAAATAGACCTAAGCAAATATCAAGTTGCTCTACATGATTATCACGAACTAAAGGAACGCATTGCTGCTCTGAAAAAAAGCATTGCACAGAAGGATAAGGAACTTTCTGAATTGCGAGAGTTTGCAAATGCATTTAAGAATTTGAATCCCTCCGCCACAGAATATGCCGAGATTGATGGTGAAATCGCCCGTCTTTCAAGTGTTGAAGAGTTTCGCTTAGCGACTTCCCAAGCGATAGCAGCGATTGAGGATGAAGAAGCTGGCTCCTTAACTTCGCTAGGCGTTGCTCGACGCGCACTGGATGCGGCTAGGGGTAAAGATCCACTGCTAGAGGCTATTTATCAGCAGTTAAGTGAGAGTTTTTTCCTTCTAGATGATGCGCAAAGTGCGTTAAATTCTTACCAAAGCAAGCTAGAAGCCGATCCTGCGCGACTTGATTTCTTACACGCTCGTAAGGCCGATATTAACTCTTTGATCAAGAAGTTTGGCGGAGCAGGTTCTCACGAACAAGAGCTCTCAGAGTTATCAATGCGTTTCAAGAATTCATCAGATGCAATTGCAGATCTTGAAGGTGGGGATCAACGTCTTGCCGAACTTGAAACACAATTATCAGCACATAAGAAGGTCCTGCTAGCTGCGGCCAAAAATGTCAGCGAATCTCGAGCAAAAGCGGCAGAGAAGCTTTCGAAGTTAGTAACGGCAGAGATTCAACAGCTCTCCATGCCTCATGCATCATTTGTGGCAAAGGTTGAAAGCGCAGATTACACAGCATCGAAGGAATCAGATTTCACATCCCACGGTTGTGATGAAATCGCGATGTTTATTCAGGGACATAAGGACGCACCACTAGTTGCACTTGCTAAAGGTGCTTCGGGTGGTGAGATGTCACGCGTGATGTTGGCGTTAGAGGTTGTGATTGCAACTACGCATCCGATTGGTACATATGTTTTTGATGAGGTTGATGCAGGTGTTGGCGGTAAGGCTGCAATTGAAGTAGGAAAGCGATTGCATCAATTGGCACAACATGCTCAAGTAATCGTTGTTACGCATTTGCCACAAGTTGCAGCCTGGGCTGATAGTCACTTTGTCGTTACGAAGAATAATGATGGAACTGTGAGCCAGAGCGATGTCCGAAACGTGTCAGGGGAGGATCGCATCGAAGAGATTGCCCGCATGTTGGCCGGACTTGAGAACTCATCTAGCGCCCGTGAGCACGCCACGGAGCTGCTTTCCTTGAAGGTGTAGTTCGACCTCTCTTTTAAATGATAGGTTTGACTCCCATGGGCCAAGCGCATGTGACTAAGCATTTATTCGTAACTGGCGGAGTCGCCTCAAGTTTAGGTAAAGGGCTCACAGCCTCAAGTCTTGGACGATTATTAGTAGCTCGCGGCATCCGCGTCACCATGCAAAAACTCGATCCCTATCTCAATGTGGATCCAGGCACCATGAATCCATTCCAACACGGTGAAGTTTTTGTGACAGATGATGGCTCTGAGACAGATTTAGATATTGGTCACTATGAAAGATTCTTGGATCGCAATCTTCATGGTTCAGCGAATGTGACTACAGGTCAGGTTTATTCACGTGTAATAGCTCGTGAGCGCCGTGGTGAGTACTTGGGTGAAACTGTTCAAGTAATTCCTCACATTACAAATGAAATTAAAGAACGCATTCTTGCAATGGCTGGTCCAGATATTGATTTAGTAATAACTGAAGTTGGCGGAACAGTCGGCGATATTGAATCGCAGCCATTCCTTGAAGCTATTCGCCAGATTCGCCAGAATGTTGGCCGAGACAATGTTTTCTATTTGCATGTTTCATTAGTTCCATACATCGGCCCTTCAGGAGAATTGAAAACCAAGCCAACTCAGCACTCTGTTGCGGCGCTTCGAAGTATCGGAATTCAGCCTGACGCAATTGTGTTGCGTTCTGATCGAGCGATCCCAGAAGGTGTTAAGAAGAAGATCTCCTTGATGTGTGACGTTGATTTTGAAGCGGTAGTTGCAGCAGTTGATGCACCGTCGATCTATGACATTCCAAAGGTTTTACACAGTGAAGGTCTTGATTCATATGTTGTAAAGCGTCTTGGATTTGATTGCCACGATGTTGTTTGGGGTGATTGGGACGTTCTCCTTGAGAAAGTCCATCATCCAAAGCACCTCATCAAGGTTGGCTTAGTTGGAAAGTACATTGATCTTCCAGATGCGTATCTGTCAGTTTCAGAAGCGCTGCGTGCCGGCGGTTTTGCAAACCTGGCAAAGATTGAAATCGTCTGGATTGCAAGTGATGAGTGCGAAACCGCAGAGGGAGCTAAAAAGCATCTGCAGGGCTTGGATGCTATTT
>JBIILL010000009.1:0-18926 GCA_044232665.1 Candidatus Planktophila sp.
AGTCTTGCGCCAAACGTCAGCTTCAGCTTGCTTAATCACAGACTCAACCTTGGCAACGCGCGCATCTAATGCGGCACGCTTATCGCGGTGTGTCATTCCAATCTTTTCCCATGAGCGCAGGTGCTCATTTAAAACCTTGCGTGATTCCTTGATGTCGGTAATAGGCAGTACCGCTTCGATAAGAGTAAGTAACTCTTCTCGCTTGGCTAGGTTAGCTGCCATGGTCACATCACGCTTTTCTAGGTCAGCATTCTTTGATGCGAAGAACTGATCTTGCGCTGTTTTAAAGCGAGACCATAGTTTGGCGTCATCACTCTTCTTGCCACGACCAGATGCTTTCCAAAGATCCATGAGTGCCTTGAAGCGCTTTGCTGTTGGAACCCACTCAGTTGATGTCGCTAATTTCTCTGCCTCTTCAACAATGGCCTTCTTGGCATCTGCCACGACTGACTGAGTTGCCTCAAGCGCCGCAAAGTGTGTTCGGCGACGCTTATCAAATTTATTGCGTGATGAAGAAAAACGCTTCCAGAGATCTGCATCCGCTTTCTTATCTAGACGTGGCGCTGCCTTCCATTCATCAAGTAATACCTTGAGGCGGTCGCCAGTGCTCTTCCAACTCTCAGACAGAGCAAGAGATTCAGCTTCTGCAACAATCTTTTCTTTTTCAACGATGATTTGCTCACGGCGCGCGGCCTTCGCAGCAGTTTCAGCTGCCTTCTTAGCTTCATACGCCTCGCGGTGTCCTTCGATTAATGGCTCAATTTGTTCAACGGATGCTGCGAGCGCTTCGAGATCTCCGACACCATTTAATTCTTTTACTTGATCGCGCAATTTCTTAACGGCAGCATATGCATCCGATGGAACCATTGCTCCACTCTTGATGCGCGCTGCTAGGAGTGCAACTTCGGCAGCAAGAACTTCGAACTTTCGTACAAAGTATGACAAGGCTTCTTCAGGTGATTTGCCTGGGTATGAACCAACGGCTGTTTCACCCTGTGATGTGCGAACATAAACAGTTCCATCTTCTGCGACTCGACCAAAAGCTGAAGGATCTCCGATTAACGCACTTGCTGCGCTGGCCTGCTGTGGGAAATTCATATCTGTCATGAGAGTGATCCTTTCAGCGCGTTTCTTCTTTATGAAGTTCGCTATGTGGTGGGTGCGATGCTGAGAAGTTTTAACGCTTCTGAGCGTGGGTGGAGTGTGTATTGGTGAGCAAAAGGTACCCTGTCCCATGGTGTGAGCGTCAATCGCACCTCAAATTGAGCGTGGAATGGGGAGGGCTGAGTGATGCTAATCGACTCCTTTGCCGCTCCAATGTTTGCCACCAACTGCTGGGTTATCGCAACTGAGCCTGGCGCAGAGTGCGTAGTCATCGATCCTGGCATGCCAGATGTTTCTCACCAATTAACTGATCTGTTAGAAAAGCATAATTTAAAGCCGGTAGCGGTAATCGCCACCCACGGTCACTTAGACCATACCTTTTCCATTCAATCAGTCGCCGATGGTTATGGAATCGCTTCCTATATTCATAGTGAAGATCGTGCTTTTTTAGGAAACCCAGAAAAACTCCACGGTCCAGAGTTTATTGCAACTCTGTCGGGTATGAACTTTTCAGAACCCAAGGATGTTCGCGAACTACGAAATGCTGATGTGATCGATCTAGTTGGTCTCTCCTTTAAGGCCATCCACGCTCCAGGCCATACCCGTGGTTCTTTGATGTTTGAAGTTTCCAATGAGGTATTGGTCAGCGGGGATGTCTTGTTTGCTGGTTCTATTGGTCGGACAGATCTACCAACGGGATCAGCTAAGGATATGGAAGAGACATTGCGTAAAAAGGTTGTGCCACTTTCAGATCACTTGAGGGTATTGCCAGGGCATGGACCTGATACAACGATGGCACAGGAAAAAAAGCACAATCCATACTTGAAGAGTTTGGTAGGTCGTTACTAATGGCTGGACAAAAGATATCTGCACCAAAGGGTGTCAGCGAATACGTTCCAAGTAGATCCAGCGCATTTGAGTTTGTCCGAGATAGCTTGATAGCACCTGCAAAGTTGGCTGGCTATCAATTAATTGAATTACCAGTATTTGAAGACACCGAACTTTTTACTCGTGGTGTTGGCGAATCCACAGATGTTGTTTCAAAAGAGATGTACACATTTGAAGATCGCGGTGGACGTTCAATAACTTTACGTCCTGAAGGAACTGCTGGTGTGATGCGAGCGGTTATTGAACATGGATTAGATCGCGGACAGCTGCCAGTAAAAGTTTGGTACTCAGGTCAATTCTTTCGCGCAGAACGCCCACAAGCAGGACGCTATCGCCAGTTCTATCAGGTTGGGATTGAAGCGATCGGTTTGGATGATCCAGCAATTGATGCAGAGATAATTGCAATCGCTGACGCCGGGTTTAAAGCTATAGGACTGAGCAAGTATCGCTTAGAAATCACTTCACTGGGAGATGCCGAATCACGAGCGGCCCATCGTATTGCTTTAGTGAAGTTTATTTCAACACTAACTTTGGATGAGGCAACAGCAGCTCGGGCTCAAATAAATCCACTTCGTTTGTTTGATGACAAGCGTGAAGAGATGCGCAAGGCCATGGCCGATGCTCCATTATTGATCAATTACCTCAATGATGAGTCTCGTCAACAATTTGAGCAGGTTCAAAAATATCTTGATGCATTAGGTATTGCATATGTTTTGAATCCCCGAATGGTGCGTGGATTGGATTACTACACCGGAACAACTTTTGAATTTGTTCACCAATTATTGGGTGCCCAGTCAGGGATAGGTGGTGGCGGACGCTACGACGGTTTAATGGAGCAACTAGGTGGACAATCTCTTTCAGGTATTGGGTTTGGATTAGGCGTTGATCGCGCGTTGTTAGCAGCAGAGGCTGAAGGTGTTATTAGAAACGATGCTTTTGTTTCAGATCTCTTCATCATTCCGTTGGGGGAGGCGGCAAGAGTCAAGGCACTCACCATTGCTGCTGATTTGCGCGCTCACGGAAAGACAATCGAAATTTCTTTTGGCGATCGTGCTCTGAAAGGGGCCATGAAGGGTGCTGACAAGAGTGGTGCGACACATGTCATCGTTCTTGGTGAATCAGAGATTTCTAGCGGAACCGTTGAGTTGAAAGAGATGAAATCTGGTCACACATCTTCAGTTAAGATTGACTCATTGCTCGAAGCTCTCTAAATCGGAAAAATTGGACTAATTAATGTTGCGCACACATGAAGCAGGATCACTCCGCAAATCCCATGCGGGCCAGACAGTCACCCTTGCAGGATGGGTCTCACGTCGACGCGATCATGGTGGCGTAGCATTTATTGACTTGCGTGATGCATCTGGTTCCGTTCATGTAGTTATCCGTGATGAAAAGGTTGCAGGCTCTTTGCGAGCAGAGTGGTGCCTTCTTATTACCGGTGAAGTTGTTGCTCGCCCGGATGGAAATCAGAATACAAATATTGCAACGGGTGAAATTGAAATTATGGGGGACACCGTTATTGTCCTTTCAGAGTCTGCGCCTTTGCCTTTTCCAGTTGATAGTGGCGATGACACAGATATCAATGAAGAAGTTCGTTTACGTTATCGCTACCTTGATCTGCGCCGTGAAAAGCCGGCACATAACCTGCGCTTGCGTTCAAAGGTCACATCAACGATTCGACGTGTGATGGAAGAGGAAACATTCCTCGAGATTGAAACACCATATTTGACCAGGTCAACACCAGAAGGTGCTCGTGACTTCTTAGTTCCAGTTCGTTTGCAACCCGGTAGTTGGTATGCACTTCCACAATCGCCACAGCTGTTTAAGCAGCTTCTTATGGTGGCGGGTATGGAAAAGTATTACCAAATTGCTCGTTGTTTCCGCGATGAGGATTTCCGTGCTGACCGCCAGCCTGAGTTCACTCAGTTAGATATTGAGATGTCCTTTATTGATCAAGAAGATATCTTGGCTGTGGCAGAAAAGATTGTTGCTCGCATCTGGAGAGAGACGGTTAACTACGAAATTCCTCTTCCATTAAAGCGAATGACATATGCCGATGCGATGACACATTATGGTTCTGACAAACCAGATCTTCGTTTCGATAATAAACTTGTGGATCTCACAACATTTTTTGCAGAAACTGAATTTAGAGTTTTCCAAGCACCTTACGTTGGCGCTGTGGTTATGCCTGGGGGAGCATCATCTGCTCGTCGTGAATTAGATGCGTGGCAGGATTGGGCAAAGGCACGTGGTGCTAAAGGTCTTGCATACATTCTGGTCAATGAGGATGGCACGCTAGGCGGTCCAGTATCAAAGAACCTTTCTGAGAAGGAAACAGCCGGTGTTGTGAAAGCTGCTGGAGCCAAGTCTGGAGATGCAATTTTCTTTGCAGCAGGTGAGCGCACCGCATCACTTAATCTTCTAGGTGCTGTTCGCTTAGAAATTGGCAAGCGATGTGGATTAATCCCAGATGGCAAGTGGGAATTTTTGTGGGTAGTAGATGCACCAATGTTTGAGCCAACAGACAATGGTGGATGGACAGCGGTTCACCATCCATTTACTGGTCCAAAGCCAGAGTTTGCTGCAACATTTAAGTCTGACCCAGCTTCAGCACTTGCTTATGCATATGACATTGTTTTGAATGGTACTGAGCTTGGTGGTGGATCGATTCGTATTCATGATCGCGCTATGCAAAAGGATGTTTTCTCTGTAATTGGTTTGAGTGATGAAGAAGCCAACAGCAAGTTTGGTTTCCTATTAGAGGCATTTAACTATGGGCCGCCTCCACATGGTGGAATTGCACTTGGTCTAGATCGCGTATGCGCATTGCTGACTGGCTCTGACTCGATTCGCGAAGTTATCGCTTTCCCAAAGACTGCTAGCGGAGGTGATCCATTAACTGGTGCTCCTACTCCAATCACTCCGGCTCAACGCAAAGAGAGCGGAATCGACTGGGTTCCACAAGCAAAAACCAGCGAAGATAAGTAAGGGTCAGGTAGGCTAACGGTATGGGTCCAGGCGGAATTGCAACAATAATCGCAGCAGCATCACTTGCTGTGATCGCACTAGCTATCGCATATGTAGTGATCCGAGTTGGTCGCTTAGTTGACGAGGCTAGCAAATCACTCAAAGTTCTAACAGAAGAGACTGCTCCACTTATCGATGAGATAAATACAACGGTAACTCTCGTGAATGGTCCTCTTCACAGCATCAATCGTGTAACTAAGAACATTGAAGAAATGTCAGAAAAGGTTAATCAAGCAGCAACGGGTTTTATGGATAAGAATAGTTCAGCGGTTAAAGTTGCTGGGGCTCTTTTGTCTGCGGCTCAAATGAGCAAAGGCCGTTCAAAGAAGAAGAAGGCGGAGTGATCCCAGCTAGTGGAATCCGCCGAGATCCGTTCGCGCTGGCTGCGCTTCTTTGAATCTGATAATCGTCAGGGTTTAGCTCATACGGTTGTTCCTTCAGCATCCTTGATTGCTGATGATCCGAATCTTTTGTTGGTAAATGCTGGAATGGTTCCGTTCAAACCCTTCTTTCTTGGCGAAGTAACACCACCGTATAAGCGTGCAACGTCAGTTCAAAAGTGTGTTCGCACGCTAGATATTGATGAGGTTGGCAAAACAACTCGTCACGCATCCTTTTTTCAAATGTGCGGCAATTTTTCCTTCGGTGATTACTTTAAAGAGGGAGCAATTGCACTTGCTTGGGAGCTCTTAACCCGTCCGATTGCAGATGGCGGTTACGGTTTTCCCGAAGATAAATTGTGGGTCACTGTTTACCTAGATGACGATGAAGCGGCAGATATTTGGCACAAACAAATTGGTGTTCCTAAGGAGCGTATTCAGCGCCGTGACATGGCAGATAACTTCTGGTCTATGGGAGTTCCTGGACCATGTGGTCCATGTTCTGAGATTTATTTCGATCGTGGCCCTGCATATGGCGCAGAAGGTGGACCAATTGCAGATGAAAACAGATATCTCGAAATTTGGAACCTTGTTTTCATGCAGAACGAACGTGGTGCAGGAGGCGGAAAAGATGGTTATCCAATTCTGGGGGAGCTTCCAGCTAAGAGTATTGATACGGGTCTTGGCTTAGAACGCACAGCTGCTTTGCTTCAAGGTGTTGAGAATATTTACGAGATAGATACAACTATCAAGATTCTCAATCGCGCCTCTGAGTTAACTGGCGTTAAGTATGGATCATCTGAAAAGTCCGACGTTGCTTTGCGAGTGATTGCAGATCACGCACGCACATCAGCAATGCTTATCGGTGACGGAGTTACACCTGGAAACGAAGGTCGGGGCTATGTTTTGCGCCGCATGATGCGTAGAACGATTCGTAATATGCGCCTTTTGGGCTCAATGGATCCGATTATGTCTGAGTTAACTATCTCGGCTATCGGTGCTATGGGATCACAATATCCAGAACTAATTACTGATAAGAAGCGTATTTTATCCGTCAGTGTTTCCGAAGAAGAAAGCTTCCTGCAAACACTCAAGAGCGGTACACAAATATTTGATATGGCTTCAGTTGCATTAAAGAAGAGCAAGGCAACGGTGTTGCCAGGAGATGAAGTATTCAAACTTCACGATACCTATGGTTTCCCATTTGATTTGACTCTTGAGATGGCACGTGAAGAGGGTCTTGAAGTAGATGAAGATGGCTTCCGACGCTTGATGAAAGAGCAAAAGGATCGCGCTAAGGCGGATGCAAAGTCGAAAAAATCTGGCCACACAGATGTTTCTGTTTACAAGGCTATTGCTGATAAGAGCGGTAAGAGTGAATTCGTTGGATACGCCCAACAAAACTCTGAATCTAAGGTGACAGGCATCGTCGTAGATGGCGTTGGGGTAGCTAGTGCATCCGAAGGTGACGATGTCGACATCGTTTTAAATCGAACACCATTTTATGCTGAAGGTGGGGGCCAGTTAGCTGACGGTGGTCGTATTACTTTGAGCAATGGTGCAGTTGTTGAAATCGATGATGTTCAATCACCAGTGCCAGGGTTGTCAGTTCACCGCGGTCGAGTAATTATTGGTTCGATCGAAGTAGGCAGTGCGGCTCTGGCTGAGATCGATATCGAACGTCGTCACGCAATCTCTCGCGCCCACACAGCAACCCATATGGTTCACAAAGCTTTCCGCGAAATTCTTGGTGAAACGGCAACTCAAGCAGGTTCTGAAAACTCTCCGGGTCGATTCCGATTTGATTTCCCTGCTACCGGCTCTGTTCCTGTGAGCGTTTTAAATGATGTTGAGTCCCGCGTTAATACTTTGTTGTTGGATAACCTTGAGGTCACCGCTGAAAGCATGAGTCAAGCAAAAGCTAAAGAGCTTGGTGCGATGGCTTTGTTTGGTGAAAAGTATGGTGATGTTGTTCGAGTTGTAAGCGTTGGAGACTGGGCTCGTGAGTTATGCGGTGGTACACACGTTGCACGCTCTGGGCAACTAGGCGTTATCAAACTACTAAGCGAATCTTCTATTGGTGCTGGTGTGCGTCGTGTTGAAGCACTTGTTGGCGTGGACGCATATAAGTTCTTAGCTCGCGAACATATTTTGCTGAACTCATTAACAGATCTGATTAAGGGTGCTCGCGCGGAAGAGTTGCCAGAGAGAATCTCTGATTTGCTCAACAAGATGAAAGATATCGAGAAGGAATTGGCAGTTGTTCGTTCCGCACAGGCACTTTCCCAAGTGGGAGATCTAGATAAGTCAGCCAAGATCATCAATGGGATTTCGTATGTTTCTTCAGTTATGGCCGATGGAGTTTCAGGAGACGACCTTCGTAGGATTGCTCTCGATCTGCGAGAACGTCAAGCCAAATCAGTAGTCGCACTCATTAGTGCAAATGACGGTAAACCCGTTTTAGTAGTGGCAACAAGCGAAGAGGCACGCACAAGTGGTGTGAAGGCAGGCGCGTTGGTCAAGATTGGTTCAACAGTTCTTGGTGGTGGTGGTGGCGGCAAGGATGATTTCGCACAAGGCGGCGGCACCGATGCGTCAAAGTCGCTAGAAGCTCTGACTGCTATCTCTAACGCTCTCATTGGGTAAATGATGCAGCGCGGACGTCGTATCGCATTTGATTATGGTGATGTGCGTATCGGTGTTGCGGTAAGTGATCCAGATTCGATTCTCTCCTCGCCTCTGACGACTTTGAAGGCTACCGATAAGAACTTAAGTAGTCAGATCTCACAGATCATTACTGAAATCGAACCGGTCACGATTTATGTTGGAAGACCTTCACTCTTAAGTGGCAATGATGGGGTAGCCACAGAGAAAGCGACTGAATTCGTCTCGCTTTTGCGCACTATTACACAAGTACCTATTGAACTAATTGATGAACGAATGAGCACGATAAGTGCAGCACGTAATCTGAGAGAAGCAGGTCGCAGCGCAAAGGAATCAAAAGATGCAATCGATATGGCTGCTGCGGTGGCGATATTGGAGTTTGCAATTGACATTGCGAAGCGACGATGAAGAAACAACTGATCATCGCTTCGGTCTTTATTGCCGTCATTGGTGCTTTTCTGCTGGCGCGAATCGGCCCATCTACGGCACCAGATTTCCCCACAAAGACATCACTCTCAGGGGCGGCAGAAATCGTCATTGATATTCCTGCAGGCTCCGCCGGCTCTTCCATTGCTAAGCTGCTTTTTGACAACGAAGTTGTTAAGTCTTCTGAGGCATTTTTTAGAGTTGCAGTGGGGGATAAGCGCTCTGAAAAGATCGCTCCAGGCAACCATCGGTTAACGAAGGAAATTTCCGCACAACAAGCGTTGGAACAGTTACTCGATCCAGAGCGGATTCCGAATTTAGTCAGGGTCTTTGAGGGAAACTGGAAGAGTGAGATTGCTAAGTCGCTTGTCACGTACGGGTACTCACCAAATGAAGTTTCTAGAGCACTTGCAAATGCGAAATTGCCTGAAGGATTTAGAGAGATCGAGGGACTACTGTTCCCTGCTCAGTACAGTTTTCCTAAGGGTACGACGGCCCTCGAAGCAGTCCAAGCAATGGTTGATCGATTTACACAAGAGCCAGCAGCCAGAGAGTTGCTTCTTGGTACGAAACGCTTCAATGCCTCTCAGCTCTTAACTATCGCCTCTATAATTCAAGCAGAGGGAGAGCAGAAAGATTTCGCAAAGGTTTCAAGAGTCATTTACAACCGCTTAACTATCGGCATGCCATTACAGATGGATTCAACGGTTCACTTCGTTAAGAAGCTACGCGGGGAAATTTTCTTAAGTTCCCAATCAACTTTGGTCAATTCGCCCTACAACACCTATAAAAAGTACGGATTGCCACCTGGTCCTATCTGCAGTCCAGGGGCGGACGCTATTACGGCAGCACTAAAACCTTCCGTCGGAGATTGGTTGTACTTCATTACAGTTGCCCCCGGGGATACACGATTTACAAAATCAATCGATGAGTTCAACAGTTGGAAAGCTATTTATGTGAAGAACAGAAAGGCGGGTGTTTTCGAATGATTTCAGCCGGAGTCTTGGGTTCACCGATTTCTCACTCTCTGAGTCCTCTCTTGCACAATACGATCTACGATTCTTTGGGTATTGATGCGAGTTATAGAGCATATGAAGTTGCATCAGGAGAGCTAAGAAAATTCCTAGATGATGAAGGTTCGTCATTTAATTGCCTGTCACTCACTATGCCGTTGAAAGAAGAAGCCTTGACGATAGCTGATTCAGTATCAGATATTTCACGTCAGATACAAAGTGGCAACACATTGCACAAAGTCGATGGAATGTGGAGTCTAACAAGTACCGATGTTGAAGGATTCACCCATGCACTCGATTTCAATAGACGTGATGCAAAAGGTAATGTTTTGGTTATTGGGGCGGGTGCAACCGCACGAGCACTTATCGCGGCATGTGATGGAATCAGCGAAAAGATAACGGTCGTAAATCGTAGTTCTGACCGTGAGATAGCGATCAGAAAATCTGCCCCGAATTCAGAAGTAGATTTCATATCCTGGTCGGGAGCAATCAACTTTAATAGCTTTGATTTAGTGGTAAACACAACGCCCGGCAATACGGCAGCGGTTTTTGTTGATCAAGTTCAATCAGTTACCTCGACCTACTTTGAAGTTCTTTACAACCCATGGCCCACACAATTGCTCGCACAATGGAGAAAGAGTGGAGGATTTGGAATTGATGGCTTAGATCTATTGATTCATCAGGCTATTTCTCAAGCTTCGATCTTTGCAGGTCGGCCTATTGATCGAGATTCAATAGCCAAGATCCTTCGATCTGCTGGCGAGAAAGCACTTTTTTAATCCACAACCACTCCTTAGCTAGGAGCCATTGGTTGTAACTTATCAGTGTGGACCTAGCGCTATTACTTCTTGCTGTACCAATATGTGTTGCAGATTGCGGTTCTTTTGTGATTCCCAATGTCTATAACAAGATTTTGTTCATATTTGCTGCTGTGCATATATCAATATATGGTTTTGGGGATCTAAAGAAGGTTGCATTCTCAGCCTCTTTATTGGTTGTTCTGTTGATTTTCAAAGTCGGAATGGGCGACATCAAGTTATTGGCAATTATTCTCATCACGCATAGTTTCAGTGCTGTTGATTACCTCGGATATGTGCTCCTGCTGGCAATGGTTCATATAGTGGTGATTGCAGGAATTAGTCGTGAGATTCCGTCGAAAATCGCCATGGCTCCAAGCATTTTCGTGGGGCTTACTACATATTTGGCAACAAGATAGCGACCTGATCTGCAAGAATAGGCACATGCGTTGGTTAACAGCTGGTGAGTCTCACGGACAGGCATTAAGTGCCATTGTTGAAGGAATCCCTGCCTCTGTTTCGATCACGACGGCTGATATTGATTTTCATTTGCAACGTAGACGCCTCGGCGTTGGTCGTGGCGCACGTCAAAATTTTGAGGCCGACAAAGTAACAATTCTTGGTGGTGTGCGTCTGGGATTAACACAAGGTGGACCCATTGCTATTCAAGTGGGCAATTCAGAGTGGCCTAAATGGGAAAAGGTTATGTCAGCCGATCCAGTCCCAGATGAAGAGATTAGAGATTTAGCGCGTAACGCACCGCTCACACGACCTCGTCCAGGACATGCAGATTTAGTCGGTATGCAAAAATATGATTTGGATGACGCACGGGCAATTTTGGAACGTGCAAGTGCTCGTGAAACTGCGGCCCGCGTTGCACTTGGCGCAGTAGCACGCAACTTTCTCGAGCAGAGTGTTGGGATAACAATTCTTAGTCATGTGCTTTCTATTGGTTCTGTTCGAGTAGCCGATGATGCGCCTTTGCCACTGTCCGGTGATATGAATGCCATTGATGCAGATCCCGTTCGTTGTGCCGATAAAGCAACGAGTGATCTAATGATCACTGAGATTGAAAATGCGCATCGTGATGGCGACACTTTAGGTGGCGTAGTGGAAGTCTTAGCTTTCAACATGCCTCCCGGTTTGGGATCACATGTTCATTGGGATCGTCGCCTTGATTCAAAACTTGCTGGAGCTGTGATGGGTATTCAGGCCATTAAAGGTGTTGAAATCGGAGATGGATTTAGAACTGCCACCCGCCGCGGCTCCGTAGCCCATGATGAAATTGAAAAAGACTCAACCGGAAAGATTGTTCGTCGCACTGATCGTGCTGGCGGTACTGAAGGTGGTATGTCTAACGGTGAAATCTTGCGCGTTCGAGCAGCGATGAAGCCGATTTCAACTGTGCCTAAGGCGCTAGACACGATTGATGTGGCAACAGGTGAGGCAGCTAAGGCAATTAATCAGAGATCAGATGTATGTGCTGTTCCTGCTGCAGGAGTAGTCGCTGAAGCAATGGTTGCACTCGTTTTGGCAGAGGTTGTCCTTGAAAAGTTTGGTGGAGATTCAGTAACTGAAACTCGTCGCAATTTTGAGTCCTACATCGCTAACTTGAACTTCAAGTAAGAGCATCCTGATGACACGCATTGTTTTAATAGGTGCACCAGGAAGTGGAAAAAGCACAGTTGGGATCGCTTTGGCAGCTCACCTTCAGTGGCCCTTTGTTGATACTGATGCACTCATTGAAATGAAAGAGTCCAAAAAGATTACTGACTTGTTTGTCGATAATGGAGAAGAGTACTTTCGCAATGTCGAGTTTGAAACATTGAAGGAAGTCCTAGAAGAAACATCAGCGGTCATCAGTCTTGGTGGTGGTGCTCCGATTTCTCAACCAGCCCAAGACGCATTAGTCGCCTCAGACTCGACGATTGTTTTCTTAGACGTAGCTCTTGCAACCGCCGCGCCGCGGGTTGGATTTAATCGTGATCGTCCATTGCTTCTTGGCAATCCACGTGCACAATGGCAGGCACTTTCTGATCAGAGAAGGCCGATTTACGAGAAACTAGCTACGCAATCTATTAAAGTTGATGACATGACTGTGGATGAAATAATTGCCATTATTGAATCGAACTTACGATGACCATCATTACAGTTTATGCCGAACGTTCTTATTCGATTTCTTTGACAAATTCGTGGTACACGCAACTTGCGGCATTGTTTGCTGGGCGTGCTCGAGTAGCTGTGATTGTTTCGAAGGGTTTTTCTCCGGATTTAACTGGATTAAGAGGACTTGATTCAGAACTTGATGTTTTCGAAGTACCAGACGGGGAAGATGCGAAAAACATCGAAACTCTCAATAAGGTCTGGAACTGGCTTGGTGCTGCTGGTTTTACTCGTTCTGATTTAATTGTTGGGATTGGCGGGGGAGCGATCACGGATTTAGCAGGTTTTGCCGCAGCTTCTTGGCTTCGTGGTGTTGATTGGATTGCGGTGCCAACATCGCTGGCTGGAATGGTTGATGCCGCGGTTGGCGGTAAAACAGGGATTAATTCGGATTATGGTAAGAATTTAATTGGTGCTTTTCACTCTCCAACAGCGGTTCTAATTGACACCAATTTCTTACAGACCTTATCTGATCGGGATTTTTCTGCAGGCATGGCTGAAGTGCTTAAGTGTGGCTTCATTGCAGATCCTAGAATTCTTTCCCTCGCCGCAGGCCATTCAGTTGCTTCGTTGCGTAAGAATTCCGATGTCATGGCTGAATTAATTCATAGAGCAGTGACCGTCAAGGCAGCGGTTGTGTCCTCAGATTTCAAGGAGAGTTTTGCTCGTGAGGCGTTGAATTATGGTCACACACTTGGTCATGCAATTGAGATCTATGCCAAATATCAATTACGTCATGGCGAAGCCGTTGCGATTGGTTTGGTTTACGCAGCTGAATTGTCTGCTGCCCGTGGGCTGATTACTGATGCAGAACTTGATCTACATCGATCACTATTGTCGGCATATCAATTGCCGACGACCTTTGATCGGCAAGCATGGCAAAAACTCGCACCGTTGTTGGCTTTGGACAAGAAAGCCCGCGGAACTACGATCCGATTTGTTGCACTAAATGGGATCGGTTCGACTATTCGCCTTGAAGATTTAACCTCCGCCGAACTAGATGCTGCCTATGAGAGAATTAGCTCATGAAGTTACTCGTAATCAATGGTCCCAATCTGTCGCGGTTAGATATACGTGACTCATCTATCTATGGCGACCTCAATTACGACGAACTAGAGTCGATGATCCAGATCGCGGCGAGTAAGCATGGCTTCGAAGCAGATATTCGCCAAAGCGATGATGAAGCAACCATTATCGGTTGGTTACATGAGGCCGCAGATATGAAGTTGCCGGTGATTATTAACCCTGCAGCATTTACACATTATTCATATGCAATACGTGATGCGGCAGAACTTGTGAAGTCACCTTTGATCGAAGTTCATCTGTCTAACCCGTTATCTCGAGAAGAGTTTCGGCACACCTCTGTGATATCTGGTGTTGCCAATGGAACTATCGGTGGATTTGGACCAAATTCCTACGTTTTGGCCGTCATTGCGATGCAAAATCTCGTAGCTAAGTAACAAAGCACCCCTTCGGAGCAGGTATCCTTACCCCTTCAAATACTTTTTGAATAAACCAAATAGATAAAGAGCGGGTGGATTAGCTGTGGCATCAACAAATGATCTAAAAAATGGAATGACACTTGATATCGAAGGTCAGCTGTGGACAGTTGTTGAATTCCAACATGTGAAGCCAGGTAAAGGGCCAGCTTTCGTTCGCACCAAGCTCAAGTCGGTTCTTAGCGGAAAAGTTGTTGATCGTACCTATAACGCTGGCGTAAAGATCGATATTGCAATCCTAGAAAAGCGCGAAATGCAGTACCTATACAAAGAGGGCGATGACTTCGTGTTCATGGATACAAAGACCTACGACCAGATGACTATTAGTGCAGCCACAGTTGGAGATGCCGCTAGTTACATGTTGGAAAACACCGAAGCAATAGTTGCTGTTAATGAAGGTAATCCTTTGTACATTGAACTCGCAGCATCAGTTCCGCTAAAAATTACTTACACAGAGCCTGGAATCCAAGGAGATCGTTCTTCTGGTGGAACTAAGCCGGCTACTGTTGAAACTGGCATTGAGATTCAGGTTCCACTATTCATTAAGCAAGATGAAGTTGTATTGGTTGACACACGTGATGGGTCATACCAGGGTCGCGCTAACTAGTGTCTGCTCGAAGTAAGGCGCGTAAGCAAGCTTTGGATTTATTGTACGAAACAGACATCCGAGGAATTGACTTGGTAACAACTCTACTTGAACGCGATGTCCCATCAGAGGGCCCTGATGCACGTCCAATTCGCGAATACACCCGGGAATTAGTTAACGGTGTGTCTGAAAATCGTCGCAAAATAGATGAATTGATTACAACCTATGCACAAGGTTGGGATATGGATCGTTTGCCAGCGGTTGATCGCAACATTTTGCGTCTTGGCATCTATGAGATCTTATGGTCTACGGCCGTGCCAACAAGTGTTGCAATTGACGAGGCATTGGATTTAGCCAAGGAGCTTTCAAGTGATGATTCCTCAAAATACATCCACGGTGTTCTTGGGCGCATAGCTAGTATCAAAGACACTATTTCGATCTAGGAAATTGGTAGTCGGCAATAACCTGTTTGATTTCCGTTGTCGATAATCCCGTGAAGACTTGAAAGTTACTGATGTCTTGTGCTCGCAGCGACATTACTTCTCCATTCCAGTCTCCTCGCATGCGGGCTATGTTTCTGAGTACCTCTGTAATCTTTTGTGCGACTGGGTTAGAAGTCGTGAGGATTTTTCTTAAGTCGATGCTGATCCGTTCTTCTGGCATGAAATTTCGTGGTGCTTCAAACAGCTCAGAGATGGGCACCTCATATAAGTTTGCGATCGTTATCAATTTACGGGCACTTACTGACCTGTCTCCTCGTTCATAGGAGCCGAGTGCGATCGCAGTAATCTGGCCCTTAGAAAGTTTTGCGGCCTGGGTAAGAGTCAGGTGGCGTGATTCCCGAATGAGGCGGATACGTGTTTGAAGTGTTTCTATTTGAGTTTGAGCGTGAATGGTTTCCATGTCTCTGACCATATTCCCAGCACGACACCTCATGATTTTGATATCCACAGGCACTCCTGGTCGGTGCTAGTATCTGCCCTGCATCCTTTAACGACCCATCCTGAGAGGTGGGAAAGGAGATTTACATGAGCGTAGCCCTGTCCGCACAAGACATTACACGTGCGTTGACCCGCATTTCCCACGAGATCCTTGAGAAGAATCAAGGCTCAACAAACATTGTTTTATTGGGTATTCCTACCAGAGGTGCTCACATCGCCACACGCATCTCATCGATTATCACCTCGATAGAAGGTGCCGAAGTACCAACTGGCACCCTAGACATCACCTTGTTTAGAGATGACTTGAGAATGCGCCCGCCGCGAGCAATCATGCCGACCAAGATTCCGACTTCTGGAATCGAGGGCAAGGATGTGATTCTGGTTGATGACGTTTTGTTCTCAGGTAGAACAATCAGAGCCGCACTTGATGCGCTCGGAGAAATTGGTCGTCCACGCACTGTGCAGTTGGCTGCTCTAGTTGATCGTGGTCACCGCGAACTTCCAATCAAGGCTGATTTCATTGGCAAGAACCTACCTACTTCAAAGAATCAATCGGTCAAAGTGCTCCTAAGTGAGATTGATGGTCGAGATGAAGTAACAATTGAAGAGGAGGCAGAATAATGAAACACCTCTTATCGATCTCTGACCTGAGTAAACCTGATGCTATCTCGATTCTAGATACAGCAACTGAATTAGCCCGTGTTAGTGATGGCGCAGTGAAGAAACTGCCAACGTTGCGCGGTCGAACAATAGTGAACCTATTTGCTGAGGATTCCACTCGCACTCGTATCTCCTTTGAGGCAGCAGCGAAACGACTTTCAGCAGATGTGATCAACTTTTCTGCGAAGGGCTCAAGTGTGAGCAAGGGTGAGTCGCTCAAAGACACTGCTATGACACTCCAGGCAATGGGGGCTGACGCGGTTGTAATACGACATCCTGCTTCAGGTGCTGCACAACGATTAGCTGACTCTGAATGGATGTCTGGAAGTGTTGTTAATGCTGGTGATGGAACACATGAACATCCGAGCCAAGCGCTGTTGGATGCATTCACTATCCGAAAGCATTTAGGGATGGGCGGAAGTGACTTATCAGGACTGAATGTTGCAATAGTCGGAGATATCCTGCATTCACGAGTTGCTCGCTCTAATGTCTTGTTACTCTCCATGTTGGGAGCGAAGGTAACTTTGGTCGCACCGCCAACCTTGCTTCCCGTTGGAATCCAGAACTGGCCAGCAACTGTCTCGTACGATTTCGATGCTGTGATTCCACATGTTGATGTCGTAATGATGCTTCGCGTTCAACAGGAGAGAATGTCTGACCTATTTTTCCCGAACGCCAGAGAGTATTCACGATACTTCGGATTAAATGGAGAACGCATGGCAAACATGAAGTCAGGGGCAATAGTTATGCATCCAGGCCCAATGAACCGCGGGTTAGAAATTTCTGCCGAAGTTGCCGATAGTGCGCGATCGGTAATTACTGAACAAGTAACAAATGGTGTCAGCGTTCGAATGGCGATTTTGTATGTCCTGCTTGCTGGTGGAGCCTTAGAAGTTGGGAGCAACTAGATGACGACTGCAGATTTCTTAATTAAGGGTGCTTCATTACCTGATGGCAAGAAGGCCGATATATCTATCTCTAACGGGGTTATTGCCTCAGTAGGTTCTGGATTTAAAGGTGAAGCTCACACTGTGATTGATGGAAAAGATTGTGTTGTGCTCCCTGGCCTTGTTGATCTGCATACGCATTTGCGTGAACCTGGGCGAGAAGATGCAGAGACTGTTTTGAGTGGGAGTAGTGCAGGCGTCAAAGGTGGCTTTACTGCAGTTTCTGCTATGGCAAATACATCACCAGTTGCAGATACAGCTGGAGTTGTTGAACAGGTTTATCGATTAGGTCAAGAAGCAGGATTGTTAGATGTGTTTCCAATTGGCGCCGTTACACAAGGCTTGAAAGGTGAATCGTTATCTGAAATTGGTGCAATGGCAGATTCAGTTGCCCGTGTCCGGGTATTTAGTGATGATGGAAACTGTGTTTCAGACCCCTTAGTGATGCGAAGAGCCCTTGAATACATTAAGAAATTTGGGGGAGTGATCGCACAGCATGCGCAAGATCCTCGTATGACTATTGGATCTCAGATGAATGAGGGAGAGATCTCTGCGCGCTTAGGTCTTAAAGGTTGGCCAGCAGTCGCAGAAGAGGCAATTATCGCTCGAGATGTTTTGCTTGCTGACCATGTGAAGTCACGTTTACACATCTGTCACCTAACAACCGCAGGTGGTGTTGAGATCATTCGTTGGGCAAAGGCACGAGGAATCAATGTAACGGCAGAGGTAACACCTCACCACCTTCTCCTTACAGATGATCTCGCAAGTTCCTATGATCCGGTCTACAAAGTAAATCCACCGTTGCGTACAGAATCTGATGTACACGCCCTGCGAGAAGCTTTGGCAGATGGCACCATTGATATTGTTGCGACAGATCATGCACCGCACCCAACAGAGTCTAAAGAGTGCGAATGGCAGGAAGCAGCCTTTGGGATGTTGGGGTTAGAGACTGCACTTTCAATCGTTCAAAAAACCATGATTGACTCAGGTTTGATTAATTGGGTCCAAGTTGCCGATCGCATGTCGATTGCACCAGCCCGAATAGGTGGATATGAAAACCATGGTCAGCCATTAGTAGTGGGTTCCGTAGCAAATCTTGTTGTGATCAACCCAACCAAAAAATGGACCGTAGATCGCGATTTAGTTCTATCAAAGTCATCTAATACTCCATACCATGGCCACGAATTGCCTGGTGTGATCACTCACACCTTCTTTAAAGGTAAAGCAACGTATAGCAACGGCATCGTTTCTTCGACTGGAGGCAAGTAATGGCAAGTGCATTTCTTGTCCTAGATGATGGTCGAATATTTGAAGGTACTTCATGGGCTGCAACTGGAAAGACGTTCGGTGAAGCTGTTTTTCAAACTGGGATGACTGGCTATCAAGAAACCTTGACGGACCCGTCCTATCACAAGCAGATTGTGATTATGACAGCGCCACATATTGGTAATACTGGAGTAAACGATACCGATAACGAGTCGGCACAAATCTGGGTAGCTGGATTTGTTGTTCGCAGTCCATCTTCTGTTACATCTAATTGGCGTGCTCAAAATGATTTGGAAGCTGAATTAATTTCTCAGGGAATCGTTGGAATTCAAGGGGTCGATACGCGGGCGATCACTCGGCACCTACGTGATCGTGGCTCAATGCGTGTTGGCATTTTTTCAGGTTTAGAACTTTCTCGCGAAGAAATGGTTGTTGAAGTGCGTAAGGCAGAGGCGATGACCGGTGCGTATCTAGTGCGCGATGTTTCAACCCCACAAGTTGTGGTGATTCCAGCAGTTGGTAAGAAAAAGTTCACAGTTGCTGCGCTAGATCTTGGTATTAAGGG
>JBIILL010000010.1:0-18085 GCA_044232665.1 Candidatus Planktophila sp.
CTGAACCTTGGCAAGGTTCCGCGCTACCAACTGCGCTACGTCCGCGAGGAGGGTAAATCTATCGCAGGAGAGGCGTAAGCGCCAAAGTGAGGTTGATTGGTTAGCGTTAGCCCGTGCCATATGCGGAAAATTCATCACTGTTTTGGATGGGCGGCAGGCTTGCCACTGATCTGATTGAAGTTTCACATGACCCTGTCTGTTTAGAAGATGGTGGTTTTTGGGCGGTGTCAACAACATTTGAGAATGAATTCACAGCTGCCAAATTTAGAACAGTAATTGATGCACCTTTTCCCACAACGCCATGGATCCCACTGAAGGGATTATGGAGTTCATCGCTTAGCGCAGAGCAATATGTTGAGTATGTAGAGCGAATAAGAGAGTCAGTAGCAGAAGGTTGGGTCTATCAAGTAAACGCTTGTCGAAGACTTACCCACTCAGATGATGGGCAATCATTGCGCGGATTATTTTCTGAGATATTAAAGAAAAACCCAGCACCGTGGGCAAGCTATTTCGAAGTTCCAGGAGTGATGATCGCATCTGCCTCACCTGAATTATTCCTTAGCCGAAATGGGTCTACGGTTAAGAGCTCACCGATAAAAGGAACACAAGCTACGAATTCCCAACAATTCGGTGCAAAAGATCAGGCCGAAAATGTAATGATCGTCGATTTGATGCGAAACGATTTGGGACAGATCTGTAAGAGTGGAACCGTTGAAGTGCCACGACTTCTTTCAAGTGAGGAACATCCAGGATTGCAACATTTAGTCTCTGATGTGCAGGGCGAATTGTTAGAAGGTATTTCATGGAAACAAATCTTTATGGCCCTTTCTCCTCCGGGTTCAGTAAGTGGTGCTCCGAAGTCTTCTGCCACACAAGTAATTGGTGAGAATGAAATAGCACGCGGTCCATATTGTGGCGCTCTTGGTTGGATTCAGGGAGATCAAGCTGTTCTCTCTGTTGCAATACGCACTTTTTGGAAAGATACCGACATCAATTTTGGAACCGGCGCCGGGATTACCTGGGGTAGTAATGCGCGAGCTGAGTGGGAAGAAACCCAACTTAAAGCTAAGCGATTGATTTCAATTGCTGGGGGAGAGCTACAGTGAAAGTCATTGTCAATGGCTCCCTTATTCCGCTAGAACAATCATCATGCAACGCACTTGGTTGGCTAGATGGTGCCGGAATTTTCGAAACAATCAAGACCGTTGGTGGGAAACCGTGGGCTCTTTCGCGCCACATGCGTAGAGCCGTCAATAGTTCGGCCACAGCAAACGTTGTTTTGCCCAACGAAGAACTTGTTCGAGATTCGATTGGCACTTTACTAAAGGAAGAAAACCATGCCACTGGCCTCTTACGGGTTTCATTTGATGCGACAGGTAATTGGGCAGCAGTCCATCTTGCCTACACAGAACCTGTCTCTGCTGCCAAGGTTGGTACGCATCCTGTTGCTTTAGTTATGGACGGTGTGCCTGTTAAAAGCTATCCATACAACCATCGCCTTGAAATTCTTGAGCAAGCTCGAACCAACGGATTTGATGAAGCGCTAGTAACAAGTTCTGATGGAAAAATATGCGAGGGCTCTGTCACTAATGTCCTTCTGAAAATTGCGGGCAGGTGGTGCACCCCGCCGCTTTCTGATGGCGTCCTTGCTGGGGTTATGCGTGCTTTAGTTATTGAAAACTGTGATGTGATGGTTCGTTCTATTGCGGTCTCAGAAGTTGAAGATGTCGAATCAGCATTCTTGCTAAGCAGTCTGCGAATAGCACAGCCAATTGCTTCAATAGATGGACGGGAATTATCGCAATCACATGCATTTCGGGATGAAATAGAAGCGATGGCGCTTAGGACTTCGGTAGGCTAGGAACATGTCCCAGATATCGATCACAGTTGATGGCGCAAAGCTTCAAGTTGAAGCCGATCAACGTCCGACCCACATCTTTGCCGAGAACAAAGAGATTGTCGTCTGCACAGTAAATGGAGTTCTGAAGGATTTGTGGACAGATCTGGTTGATGGCGATGTAGTTGAATCAGTAATGATTTCATCACCTACAGGCTTAGAAGTACTAAGACACTCAACCGCTCACGTTATGGCACAAGCAGTTCAAGAGGTTTATGCGAATACCCGCCTTGGAATTGGGCCGCCCATTAAAGATGGTTTCTATTACGACTTTGATCCAGAGAACACATTTAATCCAGATGATTTAACAAAGATCGAAAGCGCGATGCGCAAGATCATTAAAGAGGGACAGCGTTTCAAGAGACGCGTAACAACAGAAGCAGATGCTCTGAAAGAGTTGGCACACGAGCCATATAAGTGTGAATTGATTGGCATCAAGGGTCCTGCTGGTGAAGAAGCATCTGTTGAGGTAGGCGGAGCTGAACTCACTATTTATGACAATTTAGGTCGTGATGGTAATCCTGTGTGGAGCGATCTATGTCGTGGTCCTCACTTGCCATCAACGAAACTAATTCCAGCATTCAAACTAATGCGAACTGCGGCTGCGTATTGGCGTGGTTCTGAGAAGAATCCGATGTTGCAACGTATTTATGGGACTGCCTGGCCATCACAAGATGAACTCAATGGATACCTGGAGCTGTTGGCAGAGGCAGAAAAGCGTGACCACCGTCGCTTAGGTACAGAACTTGATCTGTTTTCATTCCCGGAAGAAATTGGATCAGGTCTTGCAGTGTTTCATCCAAAGGGCGGCATTGTTCGCAGAGCGATGGAGGATTACTCGCGCATTCGACATGAAGAAGAAGGCTATGAGTTTGTTTACTCACCTCATTTAACCAAAGCGGCATTGTTTGAAACTTCAGGCCACTTGCAGTGGTATGCCGATGGAATGTATCCACCAATGATTTTGGATGAGGAATACAACGAGGACGGAACGGTTAAGCGTGCTGGGCAGCAGTACTACATGAAGCCAATGAACTGCCCTTTCCACAATTTGATCTATAGATCGCGTGGCCGTTCATATCGCGAACTTCCTTTGCGTTTATTTGAATTTGGAACTGTTTATCGTTATGAAAAGTCTGGCGTTTTGCACGGAATTACTCGTGCCCGCGGATTTACTCAAGATGATGCTCATATCTATTGCACAAAGGAGCAGATGGTTGGCGAACTAGATTCCTTACTTACCTTCGTTCTCAATCTTCTGCGCGATTATGGTTTAAATGATTTCTACCTGGAGCTGTCGACGAAGAATCCTGAAAAATTTGTCGGCGAAGATTCTGATTGGGCTGAAGCAACAGAGGCGCTGCGCAAAGCCGCAACTGCTCAAAATCTAGAACTTGTTTTAGATGAGGGTGGCGCAGCATTTTATGGTCCGAAGATTTCTGTACAAGCAAAAGATGCAATCGGTCGTACATGGCAAATGTCCACGATTCAGGTCGACTTCCAACTGCCTCAACGTTTTGAATTGGAATACTCGGCCACAGATGGAACTCGTCAGCGCCCTGTGATGATTCACCGAGCATTGTTTGGATCTATTGAACGTTTCTTTGGTGTATTAACTGAACACTACAGTGGAGCGTTTCCACCATGGCTTGCACCTGTTCAAGCAGTTGGTATTCCAGTTGCTGACACATTCGGTGATTACTTAGGCGATGTTATTCAGCAGATGCGCAAGGCTGGCATCCGCGCTGAACTTGATTCATCAGATGATCGAATGCAAAAGAAGGTTCGCAACGCACAAATGCAAAAGATCCCCTTCATGGTCATTGCTGGCGAAGAGGATCAAAAGGCCGGGGCTGTTTCCTTCCGCTATCGAAATGGCGAGCAAAAAAATGGCATTCCTATTAAAGATGCCATCGCGGAGATCAAAAAGGTAGTTCAGGAACGTACGCAGGTTTAAGTTGTGAGTAATTCTATTGATGGTGCGGGAATGCCAGATGGCTGGCATCGCCTCTGGGCTCCACATCGTTTGGAGTATTTACGTGGAGAAAATCGGCCTTTAGAAGGAAATGATGTTGCGTGCCCATTTTGCCGCATCCCTTCTTTGCCAGATGAAGAAGGATTAATTGTTCATCGAGGTAAGACAGCCTTTGTTGTCATGAATCTCTACCCATACAACCCGGGTCATCTTTTAGTCTGCGCCTATAGACATGTCCCTGACCTGACTGATTTAACAGATGAAGAACGTAATGAGATTAGTGAATTGACGGCACACGCTATGAAAACAATCCGCTCTGTTTCAAATCCGGAAGGCTTTAACTTGGGAATGAATCAAGGAGCCATTTCAGGTGCTGGGGTAGCAGAACACATACATCAGCATGTGGTTCCTCGTTGGGGTGGGGATGCAAATTTCATGCCGATAATTGGTAAGACAAAGGTTCTTCCGCAATTATTGACTCTTACGCGAGAAGAAATTGCAGCTGCTTGGTAGTTAGACGACTAACTTTTTAATATAACTTTCCACAATGTCTACACCGATTCCGCGTTCGATCCATAAAGGAATTGCTGGGAAAAGTAGTCCGGCTTCAAATGCGTTTTCTCCAGAGTCTGCAAGGAGTTCCAGATACTCATCTCGAAACTCTTGCACCAAGGTTTGATGTTCTTCTTCACTACCTTTAATTGTTTTCGGATTGGTTGAATAGTCAGTGATTTGTAAGTCGGACAAACTGATCAGCGCAGCGGGTAGTCCTGCCTCATCATGTAAAACTAGGAAAGGCGTAATCATTTGATCAAAGACTCTCGTTGCAATCATTACGGCGTCATCAAAATCTGCTTCAAGTTTTTCTAAATGCGTAACCACAACAAGTCGCGGTACCTGATACTCATCTAAGGATTGCCACAACGCTATGGTCGCTTGATCGATACCAGCAGAAGGATCGATGGCAAAGATTGCAAGATCTGATTCTGGTACTGCAGTCTGAGATGTCTGAGCGTTAAATACCGAGGCGACTTGAGCGGGATCAGCGCTTAGATGTCCGTAGACGTGAATTCGCAGGTCGTTTATTTGAGATTGCACTGGCTCAGCCTACGATGGTCCTTGATGTTAAGTGCACGTTTGAAGCCGGCTGTCACGAGGGTTATAACCCCAGTGGCTGCTGTCGCCCTGCGTATGGGAATTACACCGAATGCAGTGACGTGGACTGGGGCGATAGCTGTTGTTACATCGGCACTCTATTTCTACCCCAAGGGCGAATTTCTCATTGGTACCGTGATTATCTGTGTTATGGCGCTGAGTGATTTATTTGATGGAACGATGGCACGTTTGTCGCAGAAGGGCTCCAGTAAATGGGGAGGATTTTTAGACTCCACCATCGATCGCATCACAGATTCTGCGATTCTTGTCGGCATTTCTATATACCTGATCGATAAAGAGGACCCGCTAGTAATCGTCGTGATGGTCACATTAGTTACAGGAATCTTGGTGCCATACATACGAGCAAAGGCAGAGTGTTTCGGAATTGAATGCTCGGGTGGTATCGCAGAGCGTACTGAACGGTTAATCATTTCTCTTGCAGCCATTGGATTTGAGGGATTAGGAATCCCTTACACCTTGTCGATTGGGATGTGGTTATTGGCCGTGCTTGGTACCTATACAGTTCTTCAAAGAATGTTGATAGTTAAGCGAGCGAAGTAGATGAAAGAGAATATTGCGGCATATATATATTTTGCCGGTTGGCGAATTGTTCGATGGTTGCCAGAGCGCACCGCTTACACCTTGGCATATTTACTCGCTGATTTTGTCACCAAGCGTAATGGTAAGAAGATTTCCCGTCTGCGTTCTAATCTACGACGCACTCAACCTAGTATGACTGAATTGGATTTGGATTTACTTGTTATCGATGCGATGCGTTCATATATGCGATATTGGTGTGACACTTTCAGATTTCCAGACTGGTCGCCTGAGCGAGTTCGTGAAACGGTAACCGTTACAAATGAGCACCTACTGTTGGATGCGATCACCGCCAAAACGGGGGTAATTGTCTCTTTGCCACATGCAGGCAACTGGGATCATGCAGGTGCTTATTTTTGTGCCAAAGGAATTCACCTTGTAACAGTTGTTGAACATTTGAAACCTGAAAAACTCTTTCTCAAGTTTCTTGGTTATCGTCAAGCGATGGGTATGGAGGTTTTGCCCTTAGATGGGAGAGTCTTGGGCACCTTGGCACAGCGTCTACGACAAGGCGCGTTAGTTGCGTTAATTGCAGACCGTGATTTATCTCGATCTGGGATTAATGTTAATTTCTTTGGGGGTCCATCCCGCATGCCCCCAGGTCCAGCGCTCCTAGCGCTAAAGACAGGTGCACTGTTGATCACAGCTTTTGTTTCCTATACAGAAACTGGAATTCATATTGATTTTGATGAGGTCTCCATCCCAGCTTCAGGAAGTGATGAAGCAAAGGTTTCCCAGATCACGCAAAGCATGGCGCAGCAATTCGAAAATGGAATTTCAGCACATCCGCAGGATTGGCACATGTTGCAACGCATATGGACCGATGGCGACTTTGTGGAGCGCACTTGATGTTACCCCGCTCTTTAAAAATCGGAATTGTCTGTCCTTATAGTTGGGATACACCCGGCGGAGTTCAGAATCATGTTCGTGATTTGGCAGAGTTTTTAATCGCTGCGGGACATCATGTTTCTGTATTAGCACCGGCAATCGATGAAGAGAAGTTACCGGCTTATGTAGTTAATGCGGGAAAACCAATTTCTATTCCATACAACGGAGCGGTCGCTCGCATTCTCTTTGGACCAGTTGCATTTGCCCGTGTTCGACAATGGATTTCAAACGGTGATTTTGATCTGCTGCACTTGCATGAACCTGCGATTCCATCCATCTCATTGCTTGCTTGCTGGGCAGCAGATGGACCAATGGTGGGCACCTTTCATGCAGCAGCTAAGCGTCAGAAGATAATTTTTGCTATCGGTCCGATATTAGAACCTGCAATTGAGAAATTATCTGCTCGCATTGCTGTTTCTGAAGCGGCGCGATTTACCCTTACCGATCATTTGGATACGGATGCAGTTGTGATTCCCAACGGAATTTACGCCTCTCGTTATCACAATGGCACGCCTCAGGAAAAGTGGCAGGGAAATACCATTGGTTTTATTGGTCGATTTGAAGAACCTCGAAAGGGTTTAAGTGTCTTGCTCGATGCACTGCCGGTCATTGCTCGCTTTGCTCCTGATGTCAAGGTTTTCGTTGCTGGACCAGGTGATTCCACGGAAGTCGAAAAAAGTATTGATCCACAATTGCGACATCGCTTTACCTTCTTAGGGAAAATTTCAGAGGAAGATAAAGCAAACTTCATGTCCTCCATTTCTATTTATGTGGCACCTAATACCGGTGGAGAATCTTTTGGAATCATTTTGGCTGAAGCATTAGCGGGGGGAGCTTGTGTAGTAGCAAGTGATATTCCAGCATTCGCTGACCTATTAGGCCATGGCCAATTCGGTGCGATTTTTAAATCAGAAGACTCAACAGATTTGGCAAAGGTGATCATTGATCTGTTGCGTGATGAGAAGAAAAGATCAGAGCTCGCATTAGCCGGTCGTTTACGAGGCCAGAGCTTTGACTGGGACGTTATAGCTCAACAGATCTACTCTGTATATGAAATGTCTATTGTCGGAAGTGAAAAAGTGAAGTTGGCCTCAGATACTCGCTCGTGGAATCGTTTTCTTTCAAAGGATGACAAGTAATGACAAATTGGTTTTTCGTCGCCTTTCTCTTACTAATATCCCTGTGGTATTTAACATTTCTAGCAACGCGACTTGATCGCTTACATCATCGCGTAGAAACTAGTTGGGCAAACCTTGATGTTCTGCTTCAAAAGAGAGCAGCAGTCGCTCTGGAAATTGCCCATAGCGATATTGCAGACCCAGCATCATCATTGCTGCTGACAGGTGCTGCGTATCAAGCAAGAGATGCCGATATCAAGAGTAGGTCTGCGGCAGAAAGCGGACTTTCCGGCGCATTAGGTTTGCTGCTGGAAGACTCAGAACATCTTTCAACTGCAGCAGATAATGCTCTCCTAACCGAGCTTTCTGCACTTACCGACAAGATCAGAGTTGCGATTGCACTGCATACGGACGCGATATCACGGACACAAATGGTGCGTCGTAAATTTATCGTAAAAATGTTTCGTTTAGCAGGCACTGCGCCCTTGCCAGTTACCTATGAATTTGAGTCAGATGTTCTCTAAGCGCACGATCGTCCTGGGTGTTCTCATATGCCTACTTCTCACGGGGTGTTCGGTAGTTTCCAAGGTATTTCCTGATAGAGCAGCTATGAATGTTTTAAGTGGCCGCCAAGGATCCAATGGTCCTGTGTTGGTTGTGAAGATTGATGACACTACACAGGCGCATCCTCAGATCGGATTAGAGGATGCAGACATAGTTTACATTGAACAAGTAGAAGGTGGTCTTACTCGTTTAGCCGCGGTTTACTCATCTGTTATTCCTCAACGCATTGGTCCAGTAAGAAGTGCGCGCATTTCAGATATTGAAATCATGTCTCAGTTTGGTCGGGTTGCTTTCGCCTATAGCGGTGCTCAAAGCAAACTGCTGCCTGTGATTGCAGCCGCAAATCTCCAAGACTTAGGTGCGCAAAGACCAAGTCCAGCAATCTTCACAACAGATCCAAATCGAGTACAACCCTATGCAATGGTCCTTCGAGCAGATCTCTTGATGCAGAAGATTAAGGACGATAATTACCAAATAGATTCTGCCAAGAGCATTGGCTTTAAGTTTGGCCCACTTCAAGAAGGTGGCACAGACACTAGTAAAGCTGTTATGCATTGGCCAGCTGCTACCTATTCGGCCACCTGGTCTAACGATGATTCTCGTTGGCTTTTATCCCATAACAATTCCGTAAATGTTGCTGACTCAGGAATTATTCTTGGGCCTACAACATTAATTATTCAGATGGTTTCGATTGTCCCTTCGGAATACAAAGACAAAGTTGGGGGAGTAACTCCTTTTTCTCAAACTGTGGGATCAGGCAAGGCATATGTTCTGCGTGATGGTCAGCGATTTATAACAACATGGATCCGGGCATCTGCAGAAGGCGGAACCACCTTTAGCTTCGCCGATGGCACGGTAATGAACTTCGATCCGGGGCAGATTTGGATCGCTCTTACCGATAAGGAGCCTGATTTCACCTCGCCACCTGTGGCTAAGACAAAGTAGTATTGCGTCCTATCTTTCGATCGAAGCGGAGTAATTGAACATGGCTGATGTAACAGGCACGGCTCGCGTCAAGCGCGGTATGGCAGAGATGCTTAAGGGCGGCGTCATCATGGATGTTGTCAACGCCGAACAAGCAAAGATCGCCGAAGATGCCGGTGCTGTTGCAGTTATGGCGCTAGAGCGCGTACCTGCAGATATTCGCGCACAAGGTGGCGTTGCACGCATGTCTGATCCAGACATGATCGAAAAGATTCAAGCCGCTGTTTCAATCCCAGTCATGGCTAAGGCACGCATTGGCCATTTTGTTGAAGCTCAGGTTTTGCAGTCACTTAATGTTGATTACATCGATGAATCAGAGGTCCTTACTCCTGCTGATTACGAAAACCATATTGATAAGTGGGATTTCACCATTCCTTTCGTTTGTGGTGCTACAAATCTTGGAGAAGCACTTCGCCGAATTAATGAGGGCGCAGCGATGATCCGTTCAAAGGGTGAAGCTGGAACTGGTGATGTTTCAAATGCTATGCAGCACATGCGCAAGATTGGCGGAGAAATTCGTCGCTTGTCATCAATGCGTGAAGATGAACTCTACGTTGCAGCTAAAGAATTACAAGCACCATTCGCGCTAGTTAAAGAGGTAGCAGAAACTGGCAAGCTTCCAGTCGTTCTCTTCACTGCAGGTGGTATCGCAACACCTGCTGACGCCGCACTAATGATGAGCATGGGTGCAGATGGCGTATTCATTGGCTCTGGAATTTTCAAATCTGGAAATCCTGCTCAGCGCGCTGCAGCATGCGTTAAGGCAACTACATTTTGGGATGACCCAAAGGTCGTTGCAGATGCATCGCGTGGCCTTGGTGAAGCAATGGTTGGAATTAACGTTGCAGATTTGCCAGCTCCACACCGTCTTGCTGAACGCGGTTGGTAATTTTTTAAATAATGAAGGTAGGGGTTTTAGCTCTTCAGGGAGATGTTCGCGAACACATTAGTTCACTCATCGCCTGTGGGGTTGATCCTGTTGCTGTTAGACGTTCTGCGGAAATAGATGCAATTGATGCCCTAGTTCTTCCGGGCGGAGAATCAACTACTATCGCTCAGCTTTCAGAAGTATTCGGAATATACGAACAACTTAAAGATCGTATTGCAAACGGTATGCCTGTCTATGGCTCATGCGCGGGAATGATTCTTCTAGCGAACGAAATTTTGGATGCCAAGCACGGCCAAAAGAGTTTCGGCGGACTAGATGTTACGGTTCGCAGAAATGCCTTTGGACGTCAGGTTGACTCATTTGAATCTGATATCGCATTTGACGATGGATCCGCAGAATTACTTCGCGCTGTATTTATCCGTGCACCGTGGGTTGAGAGAGTGGGCAAAGGGGTTCAGGTGCTGGCATCTGTTGATAAACATCCTGTCGCAGTGCGCTCACAAACATTGCTTGCAACCTCATTCCACCCTGAAATAACTGGGGATCACCGAATTCATCGTTACTTTATTGAGGAAGTGGCACGGCCTGCGTTAGAGAAGGTAAAGTAGCGTCATCGTTTAACGTCAGATTGAGGTGTTCCAATGTCCGGCCATTCCAAATGGGCGACGACCAAGCACAAGAAGGCCATCATTGATAGTCGTCGTGCAAAGGTATTTGCGAAGCAGATTCGTGCAATTGAAGTTGCAGCTCGTAACGGTGGGGCAGACATGGACGGCAACCCAACACTTTTTGATGCAGTTGCAAAAGCTAAAAAGTCTTCGATGCCAGCAGATAATATTGATCGCGCAATAAAGCGTGGAGCAGGTCTTGAAGCTGGCGCAAAAGACTGGATCACGATTATGTATGAAGGTTATGGTCCAAATGGTGTGGCGATCATGATCGAGTGTTTATCCGATAATCGCAATCGTTCAGCATCTGAAGTTAAAGTTGCAGTAACGCGTAACGGTGGATCAATGGCAGATCTCGGATCTGTTTCATACCTTTTCAATCGCAAGGGTGTAGTCATCGTCAAAAAAGATGGCGCATTGACTGAAGATTCAATTCTAGAAGCGGTCCTTGAAGCTGGCGCTGAAGAGGTAAATGATTTAGGTGAGGCGTTTGAGATTGTGAGCGAGCCTGTTGATCTCGTTCCAGTTCGCACAGCGCTACAAAGTGCTGGTATTGATTACGAATCAGCTGATTCCTCATTCTTACCCTCTATGTCGATTCCGCTAGATGCTGATGGTGCCAAGAAGGTATTTGAACTCATCGATGCCATTGAAGAGCTAGATGATGTGCAGAACGTTTATAGCAACTTTGATGTTTCTGACGAGGTTATGGCGAGCCTCGATTAAGTAATTGTTTCTCATCTCTAGGCTTGAGGACTGAACTAACGAGAAAGCACGAGGCTGAGCATTGAGAGTATTAGGCGTTGATCCCGGCCTAACTCGTTGCGGCGTGGGCATAGTTGAAGGTGTTATTGGTTCTCCGATTTCTTTAGTTGGAGTTGGCGTAATTCTTACTCCCACAGAAGCCGCTCTTGATCAGCGATTGTTAGATTTAGACCAACAACTTTCTGAGTGGATAAATGTGTGGAAGCCAGATGTGATTGCAGTGGAGCGAGTCTTTTCTCAACACAATGTCAGAACGGTTATGGGAACAGGACAAGCAGCAGGAATCGCTTTACTACTTGCCGCTAAGGCAGGCATTCCAGTTATGATGCACACTCCATCTGAAGTGAAAGCTTCTGTTACTGGTAGCGGCCGTGCTAACAAAGCACAGGTTGCTTTGATGGTTCAAAAGATTCTTAACTTGGACACTATCCCTAAGCCGGTAGATGCAACTGATGCGTTAGCTCTTGCCATTTGTCACATTTGGCGCGGTGGTGGAAACGCAAAAATTGCTCAAGCTTTAGCAGCTGAACAATCACGATTAAAGAAATTGCGCGCCAGATGATTTCATTATTGTCGGGAACGGTTCGATCTATTTCAACTGATCGTTTGATCGTCGAAGTTGGTGGCTTCGGAGTCTCAGTTTTGGTTAATCCACAAACCGCTTCGCAGGTAACTCTTGGTTCGCAAGTTCAGTTGTTTACATCCTTGGTTGTTCGCGAAGATTCTTTAACTTTGTTTGGCTTTATTAATGATGAATCTCGCTCACTTTTTGAATTGGTGCAGACGGTTTCAGGCATTGGCCCGAAGGTCGCACTATCTATATTAGGAGCACTTACACCCGAAGATTTGGGTCGTGCTATTGCTCAAGAAGATATTGGCGCAATTGAAAAGGTTCCAGGCATAGGACGAAAAGGAGCACAGCGTTTAATTCTTGAACTCAAAGGCAAGTTAAGCGATCTTTCATCTGTGCATCCATACAAGGGCCACCAACCAGCATGGCGAGAGCAATTAACTAGCGCACTTGTTTCTCTTGGGTTTTCACCAAAGGAATCTGATGGGGCTATTTCGCAAGTTATTTCTACTTTGCAGGCAGATGGAAAAGATGCAGCACAGTTGGACTTAAGTGAATTACTTAAGTTAACCCTTGCAAGTGGAAAGAGTGCTCGTGGCTGACGACCGTTTGGTAGCACCACAAATTAAGGGCGAAGAGTCTGCTGTGGAACATGCGTTGCGCCCAAAGACTTTAAATGATTTTGTGGGGCAAAACCGCGTGCGTGAACAGATCGATGTTTTATTGACCGCAGCGCGCCATCGCAATTCTCCTGCCGATCACATCCTGTTGTCAGGTCCACCAGGTTTAGGTAAGACAACCCTTGCCTTGATTTTGGCAAGTGAGATGCAAGCACCGATTCGTATAACTAGTGGTCCTGCAATTACTCATGCCGGGGATCTTGCGGCGGTCCTTTCTTCTTTGGTTGAAGGAGAAATTTTGTTCTTAGATGAAATTCATCGTCTGCCAAGACCCGCCGAGGAACTTCTCTATTTGGCGATGGAGGATTTTCGTGTTGATGTAGTTGTAGGTAAGGGTCCAGGAGCAACGGCAATTCCATTACAGCTTCCACATTTCACATTAGTTGGTGCAACCACTCGAGCAGGGTTGCTACCAAGTCCTCTGCGTGATCGTTTTGGATTTACCGCACACCTTGATTTCTACGATGAAAAAGACATTGCTCACGTGATTGCGCGAAGTGCGGAATTGCTCAAGATCGCTATAGATAAAGATGCGATCGTCGAGGTTGCGGGGCGTTCTCGTGGAACACCTCGAATTGCTAATCGATTACTACGTCGCGTCCGTGATTACGCACAAGTCCAAGGCAGTGCCCGCATCTCTTTAGCCGATGCAAAGTCAGCTCTGCAGATGTATGAAGTTGATGAATTTGGTCTAGATCGTCTCGATCGTGGTGTTTTGGTGGCATTGGTTGAAAGATTTAATGGGGGACCGGTCGGGCTGTCAACATTGGCCATCGCTGTTGGCGAAGAGATTGAAACAGTTGAATCTGTAGCAGAACCATTCTTAGTCCGAAACGGCTTTATGGCCAGAACTCCACGCGGGCGAGTTGCCACTGCCCAAGGTTGGCGCCATATAGGACGAACACCACCCGCTGAAATCTCTACGCTTTTCGACTTACCAGCACCTGACGCCTAGACTCTCGCCCTATGTCTACAACTAATAAACCAGTAAAGACGGCTGCCCGCCCTGGCCGCACTTTAGCGATTCTAGCCTTGGTGCTCATTGCCATGACTAGCTTGGTTTTCATACAAGGGGCAAAATCAGTTCGCTTAGGTCTAGATCTTCGCGGTGGTACTTCGGTCACTTTGCAACCAAGAATTGCACCGGGTGATGAAGGAAAGATCACTAGCGATGCGATCGATCAGGCGGTTTCAATTATCCGCCAGCGCGTTAACTCATTGGGTGTTGCAGAATCAGAAGTTTCTGCGCAAGGTAGCGGCACAAATCGCCAGATTGTTATCTCAGTACCGGGGGACACCGGACGTCGTGTTGTTGAATTGGTCGGACAGACAGCAGAACTTCGTTTTCGTCAGGTGCTTGCATCTGCCTCAGGAGTTCCTTCAGCAAGTGATGCAGCGGCAACACCTGCAGCAGGTGTGAGCGCCGAAGCAAATGCAAAGTTTGCCGATCTTGATTGCACGAAGGCAGAAAATCTTCAGGGTACCGGCGCAGATGCACCGACAGATACTTTAGTTGCGTGTGATCGCGCAGGTGGTACCAAGTACATCTTGGCTCCAGCAGAAGTACTGGGTCGTCAGATTTCGAAAGCATCAGCGGGCCTAGATACTCAAGCTGGTAGTGCTTGGTATGTAAGTCTTACATTTAATAACGAGGGAACTTCAGCGTTTGGAGCATTAACAGCTCGAGTGACATCACTTCCAGAACCAACTAATCAGGTAGCAATTGTTCTTGATGGTTTGGTTGTTTCTTCACCAAGAATTAATGAAGCAATTCCTTCGGGCACTGCACAAATCACAGGAAGCTTCACTCAACTAGAAGCCCAAGATCTTGCAAATGTCCTCAAGTATGGAGCCCTACCTCTTGCATTTGATCGCGGAGAGGTGCAGCAAGTCTCACCAACTCTGGGAGCAGATCAACTAAACGCTGGTCTTCTTGCGGGCGCACTTGGTTTGGGACTTGTAATGATTTATTCATTGCTTTATTACCGTGGACTAGGAATTGTCACAGTTGGTTCCTTAACTGTGGCTGGTGGACTTATCTATCTACTCTTCCTGCTTCTTGGAAAGTGGATCGGATTTACGCTGACATTGGCAGGTATTGCTGGTGCAATCGTTGCAATCGGTGTTACAGCTGACTCATTTATTATCTACTTCGAACGAATTAGAGATGAGATGAGAGAGGGAAGAACTCTTCGAACTGCAGTGGAAACTGGTTGGGTTCGAGCACGTCGCACCATCTTGGTAGCTGACTTTGTTTCATTGATTGCAGCAGCCCTTCTCTACTTCTTTGCTGTTGGTGGAGTTCGAGGATTTGCTTTCACATTGGGTTTAACAACACTTGTTGACCTTGTTGTTGTTTTTGTCTTCACAAAGCCACTTGTCTCGATTTTGTCGCGAGTAACATTCTTTAATTCAGGTCATTCATGGTCAGGTTTCTCAAGCAAAAGCTTGGGCACCGTAGTTGCGAAGGAGGCATAAAGATGTCGAAGATGTCAGGTCTTGGCGGTCGTCTCTATCGCGGCGAAACAGCGGTTGATTTCATTGGAAAGCGTCGTCGCTGGTACTCCGTATCAGCTCTATTTGTACTTGCATCGATAGCTGCTCTGGCTGTACAAGGGTTGCACCTTGGCATTGAGTTCAAGGGCGGTTCTTCTTTCACAGTAAACAAGGCAACTGCAACTATTGAACAAGCACGTTCTGCTGTTGAAGCAGCTGGTATTCCAGGTGAGTTAATTGTTCAGGAGATCGGTAGTGACAAGGTTCGCGTTCAAACTGGCGCACTTGATACTGTTCAAAACAACGCCGTGCAAGATGCATTGGCTGAAGAGTTTGGTGTTTCAGTTGAATCAATTGACACACAAATTATTGGACCTTCATGGGGTAAGGAAATTACTCGTAAGGCCATCTATGGATTAGTTGGTTTCTTAATTGTCGTAATGCTCTATCTGGCAATGGCTTTTGAACCGAAGATGTCCATTGCAGCAATTGCTGCTGTTGTTCACGACGTGTTCATCACTGTTGGTATCTATGCGCTAGTCGGCTTCGATGTAACACCGGCAACGATTATTGGATTCCTAACCATTCTGGGCTATTCGCTCTATGACACCGTTGTTGTCTTCGACAAGGTTCGTGAAAATACTCACGCAATCACCTCAAATGCAACTAGAACCTATTCACAGGCGGTTAACCATGCAGTTAATCAAACACTTGTACGTTCTGCAAACACATCACTAATTGCACTTCTGCCTGTTGGATCTATTCTCTTTGTTGGTGCTGGACTATTAGGAGCAGGAACACTGAAGGATCTTTCACTTGCATTGTTTATTGGCCTTGCAGTTGGTACATACTCTTCAATCTTCATCGCACCTCCTGTACTTGCACAATTGCGTGAGAAGGAGCCAGCTATGCAGGCTCTTGCAAAGCGCGTTAACGCGCGTACAGGTGGCTCAGCAGCAGTTGCACCTTCTGCGGCAGTTGCAGCGGTTAATGGACGAGGTCCACGTAATCAACCAAAGCGCAAGGGTCGTAAGTAGGGTTTCTTGTGGATACTTTGATAGCACCAGTAATCAGTGCTCTCAAAGAAAATCACGCCTCGGTAGATTCTGATGAGGTATCTCGTGCATTTGATGTTGCGCGAGATGCCCATGAGGGCCAGCTCCGCAAATCAGGTGAGGCATATATAACCCACCCTGTTGCTGTTGCAGAAATTCTTGCGAACTTAGGATTGAATCAACCTACGGTTATCGCTGCTCTCTTGCATGACACCGTGGAAGACACTCAGTACTCATTAACGCAATTGCGAATTGATTTTGGTGATGAAGTCGCCAATTTAGTTGATGGCGTTACAAAGTTAGACAAATTGGCCTATGGTCCAACAGCTGAGGCTGAAACAGTTCGCAAGATGGTTATTGCGATGTCACGTGATATCCGAGTTCTTGTCATCAAGTTGGCAGACCGATTGCACAATGCTCGAACATGGAAATTTGTTTCGGAGGAGAGCGCGCTTCGAAAAGCACGGGAAACTCTAGATATTTACGCGCCACTGGCTCACCGCTTAGGTATGAACGCGATTAAATGGGAGCTTGAAGATCTATCTTTTGAAGTTTTGGAACCTAAGAAATTTGAGGAAATTTCTCGTCTGGTTGCCGAACGTTCTCCTTCTCGGGATGCATTGACGGAGCAAGTAATCGTTTCAGTCAAAGAAGATCTTTTGCGGGACAGTATTGAATCAACAGTTACGGGTCGCAATAAACACTTTTTCTCGGTCTATCAAAAGATGGTCGTTCGAGGTCGTGAGTTCAATGAAATTTATGACCTGGTCGGCATCCGGGTATTAGTCAATGATGTTCGTGATTGTTACGCGGTGTTGGGTTCAATACACGCACGCTGGAGTCCTGTTCCTGGGCGCTTCAAAGATTACATCGCAATGCCAAAATTCAATTTATATCAGTCGCTTCACACGACTGTTATCGGTCCAACTGGCAAAGCCATTGAGATCCAAATCAGAACGTACGACATGCATTCTCGTGCTGAGTTTGGTATCGCCGCTCACTGGAAATATAAGCAGGGCCCGGAGAATACCGATAGCTCTCCTGAAATGTTGTGGCTCCGTCAGCTGCATGAATGGCAGAAAGAAACTGAAGATCCTTCGGAGTTTCTTGAGGCATTACGCTTTGATTTGGGCTCGCCTGAAGTATTTGTTTTCACACCAAAGGGGAGCGTTGTGGCGTTGCCGGGTGGCTCAACACCGGTGGACTTCGCATTCTCTGTTCACACAGATGTTGGTCTGCGATGCGCAGGGGCGAAGGTAAATGGCCGTTTGGTTCCACTTGATTCCAGACTCAATAACGGTGATGTGGTTGAAATTGTTACGAACAAAGGCGAATCGGCTGGGCCAAGTCGTGATTGGTTGAACTTTGTTAAGAGTCCACGAGCACGTTCTAAAATTAAGGCCTATTTCAGCAAAGAACGTCGCGAGGAAGCGATAGATGCGGGCCGAGAGTCCATAGCCCGACAAATGCGCAAAGCCGGTCTTCCTTTGCAGAAAATTTTTGCAGGTCATTCCTTATTGGAATTGGCGCACGATTTACGTTATCCAGATATCGATGCCCTGTATTCTGCAGTTGGTGATGGTTATGTTTCAGCAGCTTCCATCATCGATAAGTTAGTTACAGCGCTAGGTGCCGAAGATTCACACCCGGAACCAACAATGGATGCTTTCCCTACTCGTGCACCAACAACTCGTCGCTCAAGTAATGCGGTAGATGTTGAGGGCACAGATGATGTTCTGGTCAAACTTGCTCGTTGTTGCACGCCTGTGCCAGGGGATCCAAT
>JBIILL010000068.1:0-5907 GCA_044232665.1 Candidatus Planktophila sp.
AAAAAGATACTTTTGATTATCTTCGTAAAGAAGATGCCCATTTTACTATCCATGCTGGTGAAGCGTATGGAATCCCGTCCATCTGGGAAGCCATCCAACTCTGCGGAGCCGAAAGACTAGGTCACGGTGTTCGAATCATCGATGACATCGATTTTTCTGGTTCAGAACCAAAGTTAGGACGACTCGCATCATATGTTCGCGATCGACGTATTCCCTTGGAACTATGCCCCACTTCAAATCTACAAACAGGTGCAGCTGCAAGTTATGCCGAACACCCAATTGGTGTTTTAGCAAAGCTTCGTTTTCGCGTAACTCTAAATACTGATAACCGTTTGATGAGCCAAACCTCTATGTCTTTTGAGATGGAAGAGGCGGTCAAGGCATTTAATTGGGACTTTGCAGAGCTGCAAAGAGTCACTATTAACGCTATGAAGAGTGCGTTTATCCCTTATCCAGAGCGTTTAAAGATCATTGAACAGATCATCAAGCCTGGGTATGCAAAGGTTTCATCTGGTTCATGATCGACTTTAATGATCCAGCCTTTGTATCTAATCCATACCCAGCGCTGAAAGAACTTCGTGCTGCAGGCCAACCTGTGTGGCACGAGGGGATGCAGATGTTTCTTGCTGCTCGCCATGGTGATGCCAACGATGTGTTTCGCAATAAATCACTTGGCAGAATATTTACCGAAAAGAGCCCAGAGTTTGAGTGGGAAATCTTTAACTGGCTCCATGCCGATTCAATTCTAGATAGCGAACCACCAAAGCACACTCGACTTCGCTCACTTGTTGCAAAAGCTTTTAACCGACAAAAGATCGAAGGAATGCGCCCTGCAGTTGGCCGCATCACTGAGCAACTGCTAGATGCAATTGATCAGAAAGTTAAGTCAGGTCAAACATTTGATCTCATTGCAGATTACGCCGAACCTTTACCGGTGAAGATCATCGCAGATCTCTTAGGATTCCCAGAAACTGAAGAGCACTTACTTCGGCCATGGTCGCAAGCGATTGTAAAGATGTATGAAGTAAATCCAAGCGTGCAATACCAAAACGAAGCAAAGCTTGCTGCGCAAGAGTTTGCGGATTATGTTCGTGAATTAGCGGAAAGTCGCAAGAAGACACCAGGTGCCGATTTGATTTCAGATCTAGCAATTGTTGAAGAAAATGGCGAGAAGTTGAATATGCACGAACTAGTTGCCACCTGTGTGTTGCTACTTAACGCTGGACATGAGGCAAGTGTGAACGCATTTGGTAATGGAATGGTTGCAGCCTTACAACGCCCAGATCAAACTGCTTTGTTACGTGATAATTCTCGCGGCATTACTAATACTGCACTTGAAGAGTTCATGCGATTTGATGCACCACTGCATCTCTTTGAACGCACAGCAACAGCAGATACTGAAATTGGGGGAGTATCGATCAAAGAGGGGCAAAAGATTGCAGCCCTCATAGGCTCTGCAAACCGTGATGAAACAGTGTTTTCTAGCCCAGAATCGATGGATTTAACCCGTGATCCAAATCCTCATATTGGTTTTGGTGCAGGTATTCACTTCTGCATCGGTGCACCATTGGCTCGACTTGAAATGAGTGTTTCCTTGCCAGCGTTGTGGGAGAAATATCCACATATGCAATTAGCAGAAGATGCGATTCGTCGCCCAACCTTTGTTTTGCGTGGTTATGAAAGCGTGGCTATCTCTGCTTGATGTGGGTAGGAAGATTGTGCACCTTTTCTAGTAACGCTTAAAGATGCAACTTTAATTCCTAAAGACATTGCCGTGGCAGGATCTTTGCCACTTGCAAGTGAGTACGCGAAGGTCCCAACAAAAGCATCACCGGCACCTGTTGTGTCAACGGCGGTTACTTTTGGTGCGCCTACCTTAGTCAATTGACTATCAGCTGAGATAAAAACAGCGCCTTGGCTTCCAAGAGTCACAATTGAATTCTTGCCTGCCCTAAAGTTTTGCAGAATAGCGTCACTGGTTGGGAGTTCACCATGTAGTTCACGGAATTCAGTCTCGTTTGGAATGATCCAATCACAGAGTGCCAATAACTCAGCCGAGATTTCTTGATAGGGGGCAGGGTTCAAAATAGTCGTGCATTCTCGAGCTTTGGCAGCTTTGAAAGCAGCAAGTGTTACCTCTTGCTTGATTTCACATTGTGCTACGACAACTGATAAATCATTGATTGAGTTTATTGCCTCTACCGCTTTTGCAATCTCAATCTCATGATTAGCACCAGGGATAATAATAATTCGATTCTCACCATTGCCATCAACCCAGATGTGAGCAACACCAGTAGGTGTTTCACTTCGATCCACATACTCTGAATGGATTCCTACTTTTACAAAGTTATCTGCAATTGCCGTTCCGAAAACATCCTTACCCAACTTGCCAATGAAGTGAACCTCAGCACCGCAGTGCGCAGCCATAACCGCTTGGTTAGCCCCCTTGCCACCAAAACCTGTTGTGAAGAGTTGGCCGGCTAAGGTTTGGCCAGGTTCAGGTAGTACATCGGCATAGGCGGTTAAATCCATCATGGCACTTCCCACGACTGCGATAACCGTTGGTTTCATACCGCTAGGCTAGCCGTTATGACCAAAACTTCAATCATTATGGATGTGGATACCGGCGTAGATGATGCCTTTGCTGTTCTATTCGCTGCGATGCATCCAGATATCAACTTACTTGGTATCACCTGCGTAGACGGAAACACCAATGTTGATCAAGTTGTGGCCAATACATTTAAAGTTTTGGATGCAGCAGGTGCTGGGGATATTCCTGTGGCACGAGGTGCAGTCCGCCCGCTGTTAGGTAAGAGCCAGTACGCCGAGTATGTACATGGTAAAGATGGCATGTGTGATCTTGGTATTGCTCCATCACATCGCACAGTTGACCCACGCTCTGCTGTTGAACTACTCCGTGATCTAATTGAGTCATCACCAGATCCCGTAACACTTGTCCCGGTTGCACCGCTTACAAACATTGCCTTGTTCTTACGCGCATTTCCGGAAACTGCCAATAAGATTCACCGCATTGTCTTGATGGGTGGCTCAGCATCTGCCGGCAATGCAACAGCTGCTGCAGAATTTAATGTGTGGCACGATCCAGAAGCGGCTGCGATAGTTTTCCAAAGCGGAGTTCCCATATCAATGTATGGGCTAGATGTTTTTATGCGTCCGACAATTGGCCGAGAAGAAGCAACTGCTATGAGCAAGTCTGACAAACCATCTTCACAGTTTGCAGGATCGCTTGCTCTTGGATTTATGGAGCAGGTTAAAACAGATCCCATTTCGCTAGGTGATTACGGCGCACTTGCTTTGGTAATTCATCCAGAACTTTTCACAACAGAGATGTTTGATGTTGTCGTAGACACATCAGCCGGGCCTGCACGAGGTCAAACAATTGTGGATCGAAGAGATGCTTGGCTAAAGCAGTTAGAGCCACTAGATCTAGAGGATTCAGCGAAGGTTCGCGTTGCTTTAGATCTAGATGTTGATGCTGTCGTGAAATTGTGGCTAAAAACCGTTAATTCATAGCCCTATTGGATGCCAAACAGTTTTAGCTTCCATAAAGGCAATGATGCGTCCAGGATCTGCTGACTTAAAGGAGTGAATTCGCTTTAGGTTTTCAGCTCCAGCAACCTTGATGTCAGCATGCTTCTTTGAAGACAATCCAGAAATATCTAGTGCATCGATATCCATGTGAGATGCCATCCATGGCGCAATCTCATCTTTTTTGCCTGTCAAGATATTGATGACACCTGCTGGCAGATCACTTGTTGCTAGAACTTCAGCAAAGGTCATTGCCGACAATGGCGCTTTAGTGCTTGCTAGAACGACAACGGTATTTCCTGAGGTGATGATCGGTGCAATGGCATCGATTAGTCCGAGCAGTGAGGGAGACTCAGGTGCAATGGCAGCGACCACTCCCATGCTTTCCGGAATCGTAAAGTTGTAGAAAGGTCCTGCAACAGGATTTGTTGAACCAGCAAGGGATGCAATTTTGTCTGTCCAGCCTGCATACCAAACAAGACGATCAATAGCTTCAGTAACCTCTTTGTCAGCCTTTGCCTTTGCTGCACCGGTGACGCTAACAATCTCTTCAACAAATTGTCCGCGGCGGCCTTCAAGCATTTCGGCGATGCGATACAGAATCTGTCCACGGTTATATGCCGTTGCTTTGTTCCATCCAGGATGCGCGGCGCGAGCTGCAACTACTGCATCACGCAAATCTTTTCGAGATGCAAGACATGGGTTTGCAATAAATACACCCTTTGCATTCTTCACTTCATATGTTCGCCCTGATTCTGAGCGAGGGAATGCGCCATTGATATATAGCTTGTATGTTTTCTTCACATCGATGCGATTACTCATGGCTAACTCCCTTCAAATATGCAGACAGGCCGTGGCGTCCACCTTCGCGGCCCCACCCCGATTCCTTATAGCCACCAAATGGTGAAGTTGGATCAAACTTATTAAATGTATTAGCCCAGATAACACCTGCGCGTAGTTGCTGTGATGCCCACAATGTGCGGCTTCCCTTTTCGCTCCAGATACCAGCGGATAGTCCAAATGGAGTGTTATTAGCCTTTTCTATTGCTTCTTGTGGAGTTCTAAATGTTAGAACTGAAAGAACTGGACCGAAGATTTCTTCGCGTGCGATGCGATGTGCCTGAGTTACCCCTGTAAAGATTGTTGGCGCGAACCAGAATCCCTTACTTGGCAGCGTGCATGCTGGACTCCAACGCTCAGCACCTTCTGCATCGCCAGCAGCTGCGAGTTCAATAATCTTTGCAAGCTGTTCTTTGCTATTAATCGCACCGACATCGGTGTTCTTATCCATGGGATCACCCACTCGAATCTTTTCCATACGATTCTTTAGCTTATGCAAGACCTCTTCAGCTACATTTTCTTGCAGCAAGAGTCGTGAACCAGCACAGCAGACATGTCCTTGGTTGAAGAAAATGCCATTAACAATGCCTTCGACGGTTTCATCAATAGGAGCGTCATCAAAGACAATATTGGCAGCCTTGCCACCTAGTTCTAAGGTGACGCTCTTGTTAGTTGGAGCAACTGCGCGAGCAATAATCTTTCCAACCTCAGTTGAGCCAGTAAATGCAATCTTGTCGATTCCTGGGTGATTAACAATTAGCGCTCCAGTTGATCCATCACCGGTAACAATATTGACCACACCTGCAGGAAGTTCTGCTTGCTGACACACCTCTGCAAATAGCAATGCGGTAAGTGGTGTTGATTCAGCCGGCTTTAATACAACTGTGTTTCCTGCAGCAAGTGCTGGTGCAACCTTCCACGCCAACATCAATAATGGAAAGTTCCAGGGAATGATCTGTCCAGCAACACCTAGTGGCTTGGGAGATGTGCCAAGACCTGCGTATTCAAGCTTGTCTGCCCAGCCTGCGTGATAGAAAAAGTGAGCTGCTGCCAATGGAATATCGGTATCTCGTGATTCACGAATCGGCTTACCGTTATCCAGAGTCTCTAGCACTGCAAATTCACGAGCACGCTCTTGCATGATGCGAGCGATGCGATACAAATACTTTCCGCGCTCTTTGCCAGACATCTTTGACCATGTGTTTGCATAAGCCTTGCGTGCCGCCTTAACTGCGGCATCAACATCTGCTTTACCGCCAAGTGCAATCTGGCTGAGTACCTCTTCAGTGGCTGGATTAATTGTTGGAAAGTGCTTGCCACCAGGAACAAACTTGCCGCCAATGAAGTGCCCATACTTCGGCTTGATCGTGACAATTGCGCGAGATTCTGGGGCTGGGGCGTATTCGAAGGTCATAGTCGTCTCCATTAATCCATCGTCACATACTGAGGGCTAGTGTAATAACCATCATCCATCTTCATGCGCTGCATCAATAGATCATTGAGCAATGCACTGGCTCC
>JBIILL010000067.1:0-5907 GCA_044232665.1 Candidatus Planktophila sp.
CCTGAGTTAACAAGCAGTGACTTCTTCTTAAATGTGCCGGGTGTTACTGCATTTAACTTCTCGCATACTTCGATGTATCCAAGGTATGGAGCAACAGTAAAACAGGTGTGAGTAAATGCTTGAACCTGATCGATTACACGATCGACTACACGTTGTGCTGAGTTACCAACGTTAGTAACACCAATACCTGAACCAAGATCGATGATCTGGTTTCCGTCGATGTCCAAAAGGATTGCATCACTTGCTCGCTCAATTACCGCAGGGAAGGCAAGACCTAGTCCCCCAGATGTCGCCTCACTGCGGCGCTGTAGCGCCTCGAGAGATTTTGGTCCCGGAATAGCGGTAACCAACCGACGTTCTTGAGTCAATGCGGTAAGTGTTGTCATGGGTAAAGTCTAAGCCATCATTTCCTACTCGCGAGTCCATTGGTTAGGCTTCGAACATGAACTCGGAGTTAAGAAAGAGCGCACCGCTACTAGATGCCTACTTAAGCTACTTCGAATCTGAGCGCACGGCATTCACAATTCCAGGTCACAAGCAGAAGGCTCATCGCTTAGATCAGGGCCTTGGCGCAGTAGTTGATTCAGATACTCCGCTCTATGGGGGGTTAGATGAAATCAAGCTAACCGAAGGAACATTAAAGAAGGCTGAAGAGTTAGCAGCATCGCTGTGGGGCGCAGACTATGCACGCTTTTCAACTGGTGGTTCAACTCATGCAAACCAAGCAATCATCTTGGCCCTTGGTAAACCAGGTGACAAGGTTGCAGTTACTCGCACCGCTCACAGATCTGTTCTTAGCGCACTAGTACTAACCGGGTTGGAACCAATCTGGTTAACTCCTGAGATTGATAGCGGAACTGGTGTTCCAACAGGAATTCCTGTCTCTGAACTAGAACGTGTTCTAGATCAAAAGCCAATTGCGCTCTTGCTAACTGAGCCTGGTTACTTAGGAACAATCTCAGAACTCTCTGCACTGATCAAGAAAGCCCATGAGAATTCAATCCCAGTAATTGTTGATGCTGCATGGGGCGGCCACTTTGGGTTTAACTCCCAGATTCCACAGCATGTATTGCAATTAGGCGCAGATGCTTTGATTACTAGTGTTCACAAAGCATTGCCAGGTTATAGCGCATCGGCATTGTTGTTAGCTCAAGGAAAATTATTGAACCTAGATCGTATTGAGCAAAGCTTTGAAACAACTCACACCACTTCCCCTGCAGGTGCTCCCCTTGCATCAATTGATGGAGTACGCGCATTGCTGCAAACCAGAGGAGATCAACTAACAGGTGAGCTTGTATCACTGGTTAATTCATTTAAGGCAGCGGTTCAAGCATACTTTGATACAACGATATTTCTTAACACAACTGACTTTCCTTCCAAGCGCTTTGATCCCGTAAAGATTGTCCTGCGCGCAAACATTCTTGGACTATCAGGGGTGGATGTTGAAAGAGAGTTGCAGCAAGCCAATATCCGCGTTGAAATGGCAGATCGGGACACAATCGTCTTCTTGGCCACATTGGCCGATACAGCAGAGGACTTCACCGTTCTTGAAAACGCCCTTGTTCCTATATTGCAGAAATTACAAGGTCCAACTAGACAAACCCAAACATCTCTTAGCTGGTCTGTCGTGCCAACCGTTGCAATTTCCATGCGTGATGCTTACTTTGCAGATACTGAATTTGTTTTAGCCAAAGATGCCATTGGTCGCATTAGCGCTGACTTAATTGCCCCTTATCCCCCAGGTGTTGCAGTTGTTGCACCTGGTGAAGTGCTAACAGAGCAGATTGTTAGTGGATTAGCAGCAACTCAAAAGGCTGGCGTAAGAATTGCTTATGCAAGTGATTCAACTCTTGCTACATACCGCGTTACTAAATAACTAATTACTTCTCAGGACTAGTTATATTTCAGGGAAATGACAAGCAACCTGGTGATCACCAGCTGTAACTAACAAAGGCTCAGTTGTTGTGCAAGCCTCTTGCGCCTTCCAGCACCGTGAGCGGAAACGGCAACCTGATGGTGGATTTGCTGGGCTTGGCACATCACCAGTTAAAACAATTCGAGATGTCTTGCGAATGCGCTCTAGCTTTGGATTAGCAAGTGGAACTGCAGAGATCAGCGCCTTTGTATAAGGGTGCTTTGGATTATTGAAAATCTCTTCTCGTGTACCAATTTCAACAATCTTTCCTAGATACATCACTGCAACGCGCGCAGAGATATGTGAAACAACAGAAAGATCATGAGCCACGAACAAGTAGCTAAACCCAAACTTTTCACGCAAGTCATCTAGCAGGTTAAGGATCTGTGCTTGAACCGAAACATCTAAGGCAGATACAGGCTCATCTAAAACAACTAGCTTTGGTCGAGTAACTAAAGCACGAGCAATACCAACGCGCTGGCGCTGGCCGCCTGAAAATTCATGCGGGTAACGGTTTCCAAACTCACGTGAAAGACCACAGAGCTCGATCATTTCATCGACCTGTGGATCTGAATCATCCTTAGCCATGCCATGAACAATCAATGGCTCGGCAACAATTTGGCGCACTGTCATGCGTGGATTTAGGGATGCGTATGGATCCTGGAAAACAATCTGCATATCTTTACGCACTCCGCGAATTTCATCGCGAGACATTGCATGGATCTCTTTGCCATCAAAGTAAATCTCACCTGATGTTGGATCCAGCAAGCGCAAGATCAATCGTGCTGTTGTTGATTTACCGCACCCTGATTCACCAACTAACCCAAGAGTTTCACCGGGCGCGATATCAAAAGAGATGCCATCAACAGCGTGGATCTGTCCCACTGTGCGCTTAAACATTCCGCGCTGAATTGGAAACTTCTTTTCAAGATTAACGACTCTTAACAATGGCTCGGTCATTTGAGCACCTTCACAAAGTTAGGTTCATTCACGCGATGGCAACGAACCAATCGGCCAGCAGCATATGTTTCTAGCTCTGGTACTTCTGTTTGGCACTTATCAATTGCAAACTCACAACGCGCAGCAAAGGCACAACCCTTTGGTGGTCGTGACATAACAGGAGGTGATCCTGGGATTGTGTATAAACGATCTGAAGTTGTCTTATCCATTTGAGGGATCGACTTCATTAAGCCCCATGTGTATGGCATTAATGGACGTTCAAAGAGATCATCAACTGGTGCTTCTTCAACGATGCGACCACCATACATAACAGCTACACGATCACAGATTCCAGCAACTACACCTAAGTCGTGAGTAATGAGAAGGACAGCAACATTTAATTCGCGTGCTGACTTTTCAAGGATCTCAAGGATCTGTGCCTGGATAGTCACATCGAGTGCAGTTGTTGGTTCATCAGCAATAAGTAGCTCTGGATTACATGACAAAGCCATTGCAATCATTGCGCGCTGGCGCATGCCACCTGAGAATTGGTGTGGGTAGTCATCGACTCGCTGTTGTGGATTTGGCATACCAACAAGGTCAAGCATTTCAATTGAACGAAGCTTTGCAGCCTTGGCTGACATGCGCTCGTGCACACGGATCATTTCAGAGATCTGATGACCGATTGTGTAGACAGGGTTAAGAGATGTCATTGGATCTTGGAAGATCATTGAGATCTCGCCTCCACGAATCTCACGAAGTTCGCGATCAGGTGTTGTTAGAAGATCAATACCCTTCCACTGGATGCGACCCTTTGGATAAACGGCAGGAGGCTTTGGAACAAGTCCCAAGATACTCATTGCAGTTACAGACTTTCCTGAACCTGATTCACCAACAAGTCCAACGATCTCACCTGGATTTAAAGTAAGTGAGGCACCATTAATCGCTTGGACAACACCATCGCTAGTGTTGAAATAAACATGTAGATCATCGATGTGTAATAAAGGCTGACTCACTTAACACCTCGAAGTTTTGGATCGAGTGCATCACGCAAACCATCACCAATAAGCACAATTGAAAGCGTTAGAAGAACTAGAACAGAACCTGGAATAAAGAAAACAAATGGCTTATCTGTTAAGTAGTTTCGTGAGCTAGAGATCATCACACCAAGAGATGGTGTTGGTTCACGGAATCCCACACCCAAGAAGGCATAGACAGACTCACTCAAGATCGCACCTGCCACAGAGAAGGCAAGAACCACAATGATTGGTGGGATTGCGTTTGGTCCGATGTGGCGCAGAATAATTCGGCTTGTTGTGGCACCGGTAGCTCTTGCTGCCTCTACATACTCCAAAGACTTAACCTGCATCACCGATGCGCGGAATAAACGAGTAGTTGAGTACCAACCTGTAAATACAAGTGCGGCAACAATTACCCAGAAAGATGAACCAAAGACGGTGATAATTGCAAAGCCGATCAATACGAAAGGAATAACCTGCCAGGTATCAATAAAGCGGCTGATAAGTGTGTCTACCCAACCGCCGAAGTAACCTGCAATTCCACCCAATGTGACGCCGACAAATACTGAAATCACAGTAACAACAATTGCAACAGTCAAGGAAAGTCGAATACCAAAGGTAACGCGGGTAAAAATATCTCGACCTAAGTCATCTGTTCCCAACCAGTGTCCGTTAGACCCAGGTCCAACCAAAATATCTGGTCCAAGATCATCGTATTTCCAACCACTGATGAATGGTCCAATAATTCCAGCAAGGATGAGAAAGACAAGGATTGCTAATCCAACAATTGAAATCTTGTTTCCAAAGAAGCGCTTGCGCACATCTTGCCAATAAGAAAGAGAAACCGGGACCTGTTCTTCCATAGACATTAGTGCACCGCCTTTGCATCTATCTTGATACGCGGATCAATCAACGCGTAGCTTAGGTCAACAACTAAGTTAACAAAGGCACCAAAGGAGATCACAACGATTGCTAGACCGAGCACAACCGGTGCATCTTGTGACAATGCTGAGTCAGCAATGGTCGAGCCCATGCCAGGTAATGAGAAGACTTTTTCCGTCTGCACTGCAACACCAAAGATTGCAATGAGAGAGGTACCGTAAACAGTCACAACAGGAATGAGCGCATTACGTAATGCGTGGTGGAACCACACGCGACGGGCAGATAAGCCCTTTGCAAAAGCTGTACGAATGTAATCGGCACGCAAAACTTCTAGTAGTGATGAACGAAGCATGCGTGCAATAAAGGCTGCATCAACTACCGCCACAACTAAGGCTGGCAAGATCATGCCCTTCCAACTATCGGTTGGGATGACTCCGAGCGCCCAGGTCTGCGGCCAAGGTTTAAAGAAGTTGAGCCAATCCCATCCCATCTGGAATGGAAGAACTCCGAAAAGATATTGAGCTAAGAGGCCTGATACGAATACTGGAATGCCTTGAATACCAACAGAAAAGACGGTTCCGATGCGATCGCCGAGGGAACCGCGCTTAATCGCGCTAGTTAGGCCTACAGCTAAAGCAATAATCAATTGGAATAGTGCGCCCCAGAAAAGCAGGCGAGCACTTGTTGATAATCCATCTTGCAAAATTGTGTTGACAGACTTGTCATTCTTATAGGAATAGCCAAGATCACCACGGAATAGGTTTCCCCAGAAGCGGAAGTACTGAACATAGGTTGGCTTATCTAATCCATATTTTCTTTCAATGTTATCTAGAATCTCCTGAGGCAAAGCCTTCTCGCCACTTTTGAGTGAGATTGGATCTCCAGGAATAATGAAAAAGAGAGCAAACATCAAGGTAACTGCAGCCCAAACCACTAAAAGGCTTTGGAGCAGGCGCTTAATTGTGTAGGTAAACATTTCTCTCAATCTTAGCGGTGTTATCTCTTAATTAAAAACTCAAGAGCTATAAATCGAAGTGAGGGGCCCTCTTTCGAGAGCCCCTCACCTTAAAGAACGTAAATTAGTTCTTTACGATTTGATCGTAAACAACCAATCCAAGTGGAGTGATTGGGAATGTTGTTGTGCTTGCAGCA
>JBIILL010000135.1:0-5860 GCA_044232665.1 Candidatus Planktophila sp.
ACCTTGCTTCCAGACCAACTTTCCCTTGGACTTCACAACTGTGTAGACATAGCCGCGATAGACAATTTTTTGCCCAAGCTTTGATGCTTTCAGCGTTGGCCCTGCTGCAACTGCCAATGACGGGAAAAGTAGAAGGAGCGCCGACAACCCCAACCCACCGACCACCTCACGGCGGCGCACAACCTTTTGGATCCAAGGACTCATCTGCAAAAAGTAATGCAGGTCGCCATCTTTTTCCTGTCAAAACAGGTATTTAACCTAACGCTCACCCACCATTCACCCAGCCCATGCATGCAGGAAACCTTGGCCCCGCACTATTTGCCCATGGACTCAAACAACCTGCTCAGCCTTTTGATTACTAATCAATTCGCAGTTGACCACCACACTCAATTTGAAAATGAGGAGCGCAGCCGTTTTGCGCGCTCACGCCGGGCAATGGAATCCCACGACATAGAACTACAAGCACAGATCGCAGAGCGCACCATAGCGATCTAAACACTCTTCTCTACTCCCCATAGAGAACTCTTCCATTTGAGGGAATGGATAACGAGATATAACCCCCGTGGCCCTATCGCCACGGGGGTTATTCTTTGCCCATGCCAAAAGATCCATCTCGTGAAGCGCACTTTCCTGCCATTGAAAAGAAGTACGGCGAGAAGATGGCCTACTGGTTTAAGGTCATGGCAAAACTTGAGGGCAAAAAATACCCAGAACAAATAGCGCACTTGCGAGAAAACTACGGTTTTTCACAAGCCCATGCCAACGCACTTGTTATGTTTTCTAGAGGCTCTGAATCCTCAAGGCGATTTAATACCCACGCTGATTTTTATAAATCTGTAACACCCGAGCAAGCAAAGACTATGAAGGCGATCTTTAAAGCCATCACCACAAAGTTCCCACAGTTAGAACTTGTCATCGCCTATAACCAACCCATGGTCAAGCTAGATAAGCACTACATCTTTGGCGCTTCAGCCTCCAGTAAGCATGTGCTGATCGCACCGTGGGATGCAAAGGTACTAAAAGAGTTTGCCCCAAAATTTAAAGAGGGCAACGCCCTGAAGAAAACTATTCAACTGCCCAATGACTGGGATGTTGATGTGAAGTTGATCCAGGCAGTTGTTAAAGCAAGTCTTGCCAATCTCAAATAGACTCACACCATGAGCGCACTCTTTGATCCACTAACAATCCGCGAGGTCGAGTTTAACAACCGCATCTGGGTCTCTCCGATGTGCCAATACATGGCAAAAGATGGCTTTGTGGGCCAGTGGCACGATGTGCACTTAGGTTCTTTTGCAACAGGTGGCACGGGTTTGATCATGGTGGAAGCAACTGGTGTTGTTCCAGAAGGTCGCATCTCAATTGGTTGTCCCTCAATAGAAGATGAAGCACATGCACAAGCTTTTAAACCAATGATTGATTTCGCACATTCCCACGATGTGAAGATCGGAATCCAATTAGCCCATGCAGGCCGCAAAGCTGCATGTGCACTCCCTTGGGCAGATCACCGCATGGCCACAGCAGAAGAAGGTGGCTGGCAAGCAGTCTCTTCTTCTGCAATTGCCTTTCATGGTTATCCGGAACCTCGCGCTCTTACCATTCCTGAAATACATCAGCTCACTCAAGATTTTGTTGCAGCAGCTGTCAGAGCAGTAAAGATTGGCTTTGATGTCATAGAACTCCATGCCGCCCACGGTTATCTGTTCCACCAGTTCTACTCCCCTCTTGCTAACCAGCGCACCGATGAATACGGCGGGGAGTTTGCTAACAGAACAAGATTTCTTGTAGAGACAGTGGCAGCGGTCCGCAAGGCAATACCAACTGGAACACCACTGTTTGTGCGCATCTCTGCCACCGACTGGGTTGATGATGGATGGAATTTGATTGACTCTGTGGAGCTCTGTGCTCAGTTAAAGACATTAGGTGTGGACCTGGTCGATGTTTCAACAGGTGGCAATGTTCATAACGCACCGATTAAAGCCACCCCTGGTTTTCAAGTTCCTTTTGCCACAGCGATCAGAGCAGAGACAGGAATTATGACAACTGCCGTTGGCTTAATTACTGAGCCAGAGCAAGCAGATCACATCATCCAAACAGGTGAGGCAGATGCTGTCTTTATGGCAAGAGAGTTCTTGCGCAATCCACGATTTCCTTTGCATGCTGCAGAAAAACTGGGTGTGACAATCAAATGGCCACTTCCCATTCAGCGCGGCAAGTTAAGTTAATCCCATGAAATCACTTGGCGCTGGTGCAGGTATTGCGATCGTTGCCATCTATGTCATTGGTTCTGGTCTCTGGGTTAACACAGGAGACAACTGGTATCGCACACTGAACCAACCCTCATGGCAACCACCAGGTTACATCTTTGGAATTATCTGGCCCTATAACTTTATTGTTTTAGGTATTGCCGCTGTGACTATCGCCCAACGTGCAAGTAGCACAGCGACACTGATCTATCTGACTTTCTTTGCCCTCTCTGTGGCATGTGCGCTGATCTGGGCCTACCAGTTCTATCGCCCCCACAACCTTGAGTTTGCCGTGATCGCACTTTTTGGAACAGCTCTTTTAACGCTGCCCATGGTGGTGATCGCATTTAGAACATCAATCCCCATTGGATTTGCGCTGCTTCCCTATCAACTCTGGGTAGCAACAGCTGCAACTCTTAGCTATCAATACAGCAAACTCAATTAAGGAGTAGGTGCCACATACTCACCACGCACAACCTCACCGAATATCTCTTTCTCACCCACAGCCACTGTTATTGCTGCTTTTGCTCTTGATGTAATGACAAAGTTATAAATACCAGCCTTGGCCACCCCACTATAGCGAGCTAAATACAAGTAATTTGTTCCACCATATGGCTCATAAAACTTTGTGCGCTCATTAATCTTCAAAGTTGCCCTAAAGCCATCTGGGCCAGTGATAACAACACTTGGCAATTGAGAGCTCTTTAAAGCATTCTCTGGCTTCTTATCAACAATGAGCAATTGGACTTCTAATGCGTCGCCCTCTTGAAACTGGGCCCGAAATGCTTTCTTTTGTCCTGACTTTGTAAAGGAGGCACGTATTGCAAAAGAAACAGTGCCATCAACTAGCAATGGTCCTTTAGCAGCGGTTGTGTCTGTGTCCAACAAAACAACGGGTTGATGCGCAAAAGCTGCACTTGAGCTAAGCACAAGTGCAGCAATTACTGCAATTACTAATCTACGCATGGCCAAAACCTTAGGACTCGAAGTCCCCGCCTCTACCAGTCAACTTTTTCTTGCTCTTTGCAGGTCGCTCGTATGCAACCAAAAAGATTGCAACGACAACTACAAAGCCTCCAATGATGATTATCTTGTCCAAGGTTTTATCCCAGCACTGCCCAGGTGACAAGTGCGAAGACAGCCAAGCCCAAACCAACGATTGCGATTGCAGATAGTGATAAAAGGTGACGTGAAGCTGCAATCTTCTTTGTTAGCTCTGATGGCTTTGCAATACGGTGAAGGTCAACAAGCAAAGCCTCAGCTTCACGGATAGTTGCGTACTGAGAAATGATTGCCAAAATTCCTGTAACTGCTGCCACACCTATTACTAAGTACTTGGTCGCATCTGTTGCTGTATCAAACTTGCCAAAAGCTGCCAATACAAAAATACCGATCAGCATAAAGTTTGGTGCCTTTTGAGCGTTGATAACCTGTGTGCGCTTGGTGTTCCAGAGTTCTAATAAGCCTTTTTCATCCATGTGGTTCTCTCCTTAACCCGCTGTCCTGAAAGGGACATGGATGAAGGGTAGGTCACGCATATGAACTCTGCATGGCCAATCTGTAACGACTCACTTAGAATCACCCAATGTCACGCGTAGCCAAGGTCAAAAACGGGTTTGCCCCTAAGACCTGCCAACGCTGCAATCTCCCCTTTGAATGGCGCAAGAAGTGGGCCAAAAACTGGGATGAAGTGAAGTACTGCAGTGATCGATGCCGAGAAAACAAATGAAGCGCATTCTCTATATCCCCTTTGATCACCTCCACCGTAACTACGGGGCACTCAAAGATGCTGACCCAAAGCACGATGTAATCGCTTTTGTTGAAAGTGCCCGCATGACCACCGGGCGCAACTGGCACAAAGAAAGATTGTTCTTTTTAATCTCAAGTGCCAGACACTTTGCCGCCAGTCTTGAAAAAGAGGGCTTCACCGTTGAATACGTTAAAGCTGCAACCACAATTGATGGCTTAACCACCATCACCAAAAAATATAAGAAGTTGCCAATAACATCCGCCGAGCCATCTTCTTTTAGACAGTACCAACAGTTAAAAGATCACGGTGTTGAATTTATAGATAATGACTTCTTCTTAACCCCACGTCCACTTTTCCACCAATGGGCATCAGAACAAAAGTCATACTTAATGGAAAACTTTTACCGAAAGCAACGCACCCGCTTAAACATCCTGATGGAGGGCAAGGATCCAGTAGGCGGTGCCTGGAACTTTGATAAAGACAACAGATTGCCGCCACCAAAAAAGTATGAGGGCCCGGCATATTTAGAACACAAGCGTGATGAGATTGATCTAGTAGTTGCAAAAGAGTTAGAGCACACCCCCACCACCACCTGGGCCACCACCCGCAAAGGCGCACTTGCGCAGTTAACTAACTTTATTGATAACCACTTTGGTGACTTTGGTCCACTAGAAGATGCCATGACAACTGATAACTGGGCGTTGCATCACTCTCTGCTTTCTCCGTATTTAAACAACGGGCTGCTCCATCCAACAGAGGTTATCCACGCAGCTATGAAGGCTTTTAACACCGGTGATATTCCTATTGAATCTGCTGAAGGATTTATTAGACAACTGATCGGCTGGCGCGAGTATGTCAACGGTATGTACTGGTTTTTAGGTCCTGAGTACCGCAACAACAATCAACTAAAGGCCACTGTAAAGCTACTGCCGCTCTTTACAGACCCAAACGCAACTCAGATGAACTGCATGAAGCAAACTGTTACAGACATTAACAACCGCGCTTGGGTCCACCACATCCCGCGTCTGATGTTGCTATCTAACTTGGCACTTGTTACCGGCACCAACCCACAAGCATTTCTGGATTGGATGCGAGAAGTATTTATCGATGCCACAGAATGGGTAATGGTTCCAAATGTTATCGGCATGGGTGTGCACGCAGATGGCGGAGCCATGATGACAAAGCCCTATGCAGCAGGTGGTGCTTACATCTCCCGGATGTCTAACTACTGCAAGCCCTGTGTCTATGACCCAAAGCTGCGCACGGGAGAGACCGCATGTCCTTTCACAACCCTCTACTGGGATTTTCTTGATCGTCACAAAGAGACCTTTGCGAAAAACCACCGCATGAGCCAACAGATCTTTGGTTTAAAGAGGTTGAGTGATCTACCTGAGTTAAAGGAGAGAGCACAGGAAGTTATTGAAGGGCTGCAAAAGGGAAAAATTTAGGTGCAGCTCTGGACGAGAATCGAACTCGCACCTAGCGGTTGGTAAAACCTCTCACGCTGCCATTACGCCACCAGAGCTGCGTGCGAATAATGGGTTCTGAGCAATTCAGCTTTGGCTGATGAACAAAGATATGTGGATAAGAAAGAAGCCCCCGATACCGGGGGCTTCTTTGTCCAGAGCTCCAAGATTTTGCAATCTGTATTTCAGAGTTACCAACTCCATCACAAAATCTGTATGTATTAAAGCACTAAATGAAATTACTTAGAGTGATTTTAACTAATTGGAATAACTATCTCGTTGTACTGCAAAAACCCTGGCTTCATTGGCGGATCAAAGCGACAGATCCTTGTCTCACTAGATAAGGCAATATTTTCTTTGGCAGCCAAAGCACGTAGCTCTGCTACTTTTTTCTTCATTAC
>JBIILL010000011.1:0-17264 GCA_044232665.1 Candidatus Planktophila sp.
ACGCCGAATCGGCCAGATGCAACCTGCTTGATTGCAGAACGCTTTGAATCACCATTTGCCATTGGCAAATAGCGCTCCGGCTCTTCTCCGCCTTCGCCTGTATTGGATTTTCCACCAATACGATTCATTGCAATCGCTAATGTTTCATGCACTTCAGCAGAAACAGATCCGTATGACATAGCACCTGTAGAAAAACGCTTAATGATTTCACTGATTGATTCAACTTCATCAATAGAAATTGGTGCGTTCACACCATCTTTGAATTGGAACAATCCGCGAAGTGTCATCAGGCGTGTGCTCTGCTCATTGACGCGATCGGTATAACGCTTGAAAATGTCATAACGCTTATTGCGTGTTGAGTGCTGCAATGTAAAGACAGTTTCTGGATCAAACAGGTGTGGCTCACCTTCACGGCGCCACTGGTACTCCCCACCAATTGGAAGACGCTTTGTTCCTGGTACTTCTCCCCCAGGTGGATATGCAATGTGATGACGGGCAATTGTTTCTTGGGCAATGACGTCGAGTGAAACACCACCAAGACGTGAGGTAGTTCCAACAAAGTATTCATCAACAACTTCTTGTGACAAACCAATTGCTTCGAAAACTTGTGCGCCGGTATAAGAAGCGATGGTGCTGATACCCATCTTGGACATCACCTTGAGAACACCCTTACCAAGACTCTTAATGAGATTCTTAACAGCCTTTTCTGGAGTGATTCCAGTTATGACACCTTGTAGCACCAAATCTTCTGCAGACTCCATCGCAAGGTATGGGTTAACACATGCCGCGCCATATCCAATAAGAAGTGCCACATGGTGAACTTCTCTCACATCGCCAGCTTCAACAACAAGGCCAACCTTGGTGCGAGTCTTTTCGCGAATCAAATGATGATGAACTGCCGATGTAAGAAGAAGTGATGGAATCGGAGCGTTCTCAGCATCGCCGTCACGGTCAGAGAGAACAATGATGTGTGCACCATCATTGATAGCTTGTGAAACTTCAGCCTTGATCTCATTTAAGCGATCACGCAGTGAATCTCCACCGTCAGCAATACTGAACAAACCACGAACCACATGCGCACTTAAGCCTGGATAATCTCCATCAGCGTTAACGTGAATGATCTTTGCAAGTTCATCATTATCGATAACAGGAAAAGCCAATGAAATTTGGCGACAGCTGGCTGGACCTGGATCCAACAAATTGTGCTCAGGACCCATTGCAGTTCCAAGACTTGTTACAAGCTCTTCACGGATTGCATCCAACGGTGGATTAGTAACCTGTGCAAATAATTGTGAGAAGTAATCAAAAATTAACCGTGGCTTATCGGAAAGGGCTGCGATAGGAGTATCTGTTCCCATTGACCCAAGTGCTTCCATACCGTTTTTGGCCATAGGAGTAACAAGGATGCGCAGATCCTCTTCTGTGTAACCAAATGCACGTTGACGTCGAACAACAGATGAGTGCGGATAAACAATGTGCTCACGTGATGGAAGATCGCCGAGCTTAACCATTCCAGCGTGTAACCACTCTTTGTATGGAGCAGCATTTGCAAGCTCATCTTTAATTTCGTCATCTTCAATAATTCGGCCCTGCTCAATATCTACCAAGAACATTTTTCCTGGCTGCAAGCGACCCTTGCGCTCAATGTTTTCTGCTGGAATATCAAGCACTCCAACTTCAGATGCAAGAACTACAAAACCATCTTTTGTTACCCAAAAACGTGATGGACGCAGTCCGTTGCGATCTAGTACCGCGCCAACTTGATGCCCATCTGTAAATGTCACACACGCTGGACCATCCCATGGCTCCATCATCGATGCATGGAATGCATAAAAGTCACGACGATTCTGCGGCATCGTTGCATGGTTTTCCCATGCTTCAGGAATCATCATTAGAACTGCGTGAGGCAATGAACGTCCGCCCAAATACAACAGTTCTAGAACTTCATCAAAGGATGCTGAATCTGAACCAGACATTTCAACAATTGGAAATAAGCGCTTTAGATCTCCAGGAATTACATCACTTGCTAGTAATGATTCGCGAGCGCGCATCCAGTTGCGATTTCCCTTGACGGTATTGATTTCACCGTTGTGTGCAATGAAGCGATAAGGGTGTGCAAGTGGCCATGAAGGAAAAGTATTAGTGGAAAAACGTGAGTGAACTAAAGCAAGTGGAGAAACAACACGCTCATCGGAAAGCTCAGGGAAGAACTCTTCCAACTGACCGGTTGTGAGCATTCCCTTATAGACAATGGTCTGTGATGACAATGATGAGAAGTACAGATCAAGTGTGTGCTCAGCGCGCTTGCGCAAACAAAATGCGAGACGATCAAGTGCGATACCTGTCTCGCCATTCTTGCCAGCTACAAATACTTGATGGAAATCTGGCATTACAGATAGTGCGGTCTTGCCCAATGATGCGGGGTTAATAGGAACTTCACGCCATCCAAGGACAGTTAGACCCTCTTCTTCGGCGATCTTTGCGATATCACTCTTTACATCTGCTCCACGCGCCACAAATGCAATACCTGTTGCGTATGCGTTCGCCGCTGGAAGTTTGAAGTCAACAACTGCTTGGAAGAAAGCATCTGGGATGCGAATTAAAATTCCTGCGCCATCACCACTATCTGGTTCAGCACCCGATGCCCCGCGGTGTTCCAAATTACGAAGGGCGGTTAGCGCTTTTGCAACAATCTCGTGTGTTGCAACCTTGTTAAGGGTGGCAACCATCGCAACACCACAAGCATCGTGTTCTTGGGCAGGGTTGTAGAGCCCTTGTGCTTGTGGATAATTGGATGCAAGTGCCATGTGCGAAGCTCCTACAGAATGGTCCTACGTGTTGAGGGACATCCTTGGCCCGGGCCTTACTTAGTAGGAAAGCGTAGCAACAAGTAGATAAAAGGGAAGCCTCAGAGAAGGCTGTTTAGATGCCAGAGATATTGGCGATCTGGCCAATTCCAGCGGTGATCGCCATACCCAAGCACCCGCCAATTAACACGCGCACCGTTGGAGCTAACACCTTTGAACCAGAAATTCTGGCGCTAACCACACCTGTTAAAACCAAGCCACAGAGAGTAAATCCGACAATGCTCCAGGCCTTGGCACCGAGGGTTGGAGCAAAGGCTCCTGCAAATGGAATCAAACCACCTGTTGTAAATGCAATGGCAGAGGCGATCGCAGCCTGAACAGGCCGTGCCTTTGTATGTGGGTGCTGACCCAATTCATCTCGAAGGTGTGCTTCGAGTGGATCTTTGCGGTGCATTTCAAGTGCAACCTGTAAAGCAAGTGCAGGTGTTAAACCACGATCAATATAAATATGTTGGAGCTCTTGTAATTCACCTTCTGGATCTGCGGCAAGATGTTCAATCTCTAATAAGCGATCTGATGCTTCAACATCATTTTGAGAACGCACTGAAACATATTCGCCAACCGCCATCGACATCGCACCAGCGGTAATACCTGCAATGCCTGCGGTGACCAAAAAGTCATTCTTGCCTGCTGCTGCAACGCCAACCATTAGAGATGCAGTTGATACCAGGCCATCGTTTGCACCAAGGACTGCAGCACGTAGCCAACCTGCTCGGTTGGTACGGTGTTCCTCGTTGCGCTTATAAACCTCGTCGAGTGCCATTTCTCTAGCCTACCTGAAGGCTATGCATTCTTTCTTGAGCCACGAGCAAAATAGAGCAATGAGCCAACTCCAACGATCACACTCACCCAGACATTCACGCGCAAACCAGCGATTGTATTAGCTGAGTCAATGCGAATTAGTTCGATGAAGAATCTTCCAAAGCAATAGGCAAATACATATGCCGCAAATACCTGTCCGGCCTTGAGCGTTTTACCAAATTTCATCAGAGCCACTGCTACAAGAACGCACCAGATTGCTTCATATAGAAAGGTTGGGTGGAAGGATTCAAATTCACTATAGCCAAATGGGCGATACTTGAATGGAACATCAAGTGCCCACGATGTGTCCAGTGGGCGTCCAAATAATTCACCATTGAACCAATTTCCAACACGACCTATAGCTTGCGCAAATAAAATTCCGGGTGCCAGTGCATCCGCAAAGACTGCAAATGAAGGTAGATCCATCCTCTTTTGTAACGATCTATACCGCAGATAGGCCCCGAAAAGCCCAAGAGAAATAGCACCCCAGATACCTAATCCACCCTGCCATATTTTCAGAGCATCTAATGGATTGCCCTCTGAACCAAAGTAAGCAGATGGTGAAGAAATCACATGATAAATACGTCCACCAATGATGCCAACTGGGACAGCAGTAATTGCAACTTCAGAAACTACTGATTTGCCATTGACTGTTTGGGCACGAAATCTTTTGTCACCCAACCAAATAGCGATGGCAATACCAGTAATGATGCAGAGTGCGTAGAAATGGATTGTTAATGGACCGATTTCCAACGCCGATTGCGTTGGCGTTGGAAATGCGATCAACAAGTTTTAATTGCCTTCTACAGCTGAGCGGAACTCATCTAGATTAAAGTCTGAGCTCTTGCGCTCCCACAATTTTCCGTCGATGAAAACTGTTGGAGTTCCTTGAACACCATATTTTTGCATTGAATCGTAATTGGCCTTAACAAGCTCAATTTTCTGACCATCATTAACACACTTAGTAAATTTCTCTGATGTGATTCCGACCTTGTTTCCAATAGCAACAAGGGTCTCATTACTCCAGAATCCAGAGTTTTCTAGAGGAGATTGAACGCGATACAACGCCTTATGGAAATCAATGTACTTATTCTCATCTGCCGCACAGAATGAAGCATTGGCAGCGCGTACTGACTCATCACCCAAGAATGAAAGAACATGGAATCGAACAGTGGCTTTCTTCTCACGAATCAAACTATCGATGTATTCGTTGTTTGAATCTTCAAAGTACTTACAAACAGGACACTGTGGATCTTCCCAAACATCAACTGTCTTAGCTAAGCCAGGATTAAAGGTAATTGCAGATCCATTTGCAGCATCAATTGTGGAAACAACTGCGCCCTTTGACTCAAAGCCATCTAAGGCTGCAAGAGATGCGCTTTCTTTACTGTTTTGACTAAAAATTGAAAAGACAACACCAGTAACAACAACGAGTGAGACCATCGCAATTACGATCCAACGAGTTACGTTGTCACCGCTTTTTGCTTGCTGCTTTGCCATTAGTACTCCTTAGTTGAGGGTGCTGCTTTTTCTAGGGATAGCTTTCCGTATGGGAAAAAATACAGATAAAGGGCGGCTAGAGCCAAACCTAAATCGCGCATAATTTCTATGAAATAGGTCCGACGAACCTCTGAGGCCAAAGATGGGTCGATTTCCCCGCCTCCACCGAAGCAACCGCAATCGATCAACATGCCTCGAGCCCAGACCGAGGCGATTGCCCCAATAAAGACGATCATGATCAATCCGCTGATTACAGCTGCTGGGCGAACCATGAAGCCAATAATTAAGAGCAGAGCAATCGCAACTTCAAGCCATGGCAAGGCATATCCGGTTAGGTGCGCCAAATTAGTTGGCAACACTTTATAGGCCGCAACAGCGTTAGCTGATTCAGTTGGCTTAAATACCTTTAGTCCGCCGGCAGCCAAAAGAACGCCACCCAGTACGAGTCGGGCCAACAATGTGATTATCGGCTGAAAACGTTCGTTGAAATTTCTCATCGTCCCTCACGTACTCCTAATGCTAATTCTTTGGCCAAATGAGAAATCGCATCTAATCCTTCTTGTTCTGATGGTGCATCTAGCAATAACTTAATAAATGCTGAGCCGACAATGACTCCATCTGCATATGCCGCTAGAGACTTTGCCTGTTCACGTGTCGAAACACCTAGTCCCACTGAAATAGGCAAATCAGTAACAGTTCGAACTCGTGCAACTAGTTCACTGGCACTTGATGCAACTGTGCTTCTAGTTCCTGTCACACCCATCATGCTTGCGGCATAGACAAATCCACCAGTTTTAGCCGTCACATTCTTCAAGCGCTCATCTTTGGTACTTGGCGCAACAACATAAATTGGATTGATTCCACTCTTTTTAGTCGCTGCAATCCATGAATCAGATTCCTCAATTGTCAGATCTGGAGTAATAACACCTGATCCTCCGTTATCTGCAATGGATTGGGCAAACTTTTCAACACCGTACTTGGCAATTGGATTCCAGTAGGTCATGACAACTGCTGCCACTCCTGTGCTTGATGCGACATTTAGTGCCTCAAACACATCAGCGGCATTTGTTCCAGCCTTGAGTGAAATATCTGCTGCCTCTTGAATGACTGGCCCATCCATTACTGGATCGCTATAGGGAAATCCGATTTCAATTGCATCAACGCCAGCATCTGCCAACGCTTTAATTGCTTTGGCACATCCAGTTTTAGAAGGAAAACCTGCTGGAATGTAGGCAATGAGTGCTGCGCGATTTTCTGCGCGCACCTTTGCCATTACTGAATCTAATTGCGTCATTAGAGTGGAATTCCAAAGTATTCCGCAGCTGTTGACACATCTTTATCGCCGCGACCAGATAAATTAATCAATAGATTCGCATTTGGACCCAGCTCTTTACCAATGACCAACGCGCCAGCCAAAGCATGAGCAGTTTCAATCGCAGGAATAATTCCCTCTGTCTTGCACAACAAATCAAATGCTGCCATTGCCGCATCATCATTGACTGCGCGGTATTCAGCTCTACCGATGTCATGAAGGTAGGCGTGCTCTGGACCAACTCCTGGGTAATCAAGGCCAGCAGAAATTGAATGCGACTCAACTGTCTGACCATTAGCATCTTGTAGAACGTATGAACGAGTTCCGTGTAATACGCCAGGTGATCCACCAGTAATCGTTGCTGCGTGGCGTCCGGTTTCAACACCATCACCACCGGCTTCAAGTCCGATGAGTCGAACACCAGCATCTGGAATAAATGCATTGAAGATTCCAATTGCATTTGATCCCCCACCAACGCACGCAAGAACTGCATCTGGCAGCCTGCCGGTCAGTGCCAGCATTTGCTCGCGAGCTTCATCACCAATAATTTTGTGAAAGTCACGAACCATAGTTGGGAATGGGTGCGGTCCGGCCACTGTGCCCAACATGTAGTGAGTATCGGCAACGTTAGTCACCCAATCACGCATCGCTTCATTGATTGCATCTTTTAATGTTTTGGATCCAGATGTAACTGGAACAACTTGTGCGCCGAGCAACTTCATTCGCGCAACATTGAGTGCTTGACGACGCGTGTCCTCTTCGCCCATGTATACGACGCAATCAAGTCCCATCAGCGCTGCTGCTGTTGCAGATGCAACTCCGTGCTGACCAGCACCAGTTTCGGCAATGATGCGCTTTTTACCCATGCGCTTTGTTAATAGAGCTTGACCTAAAACATTGTTGATTTTGTGGCTACCCGTGTGGTTTAAATCTTCACGCTTGAAAAATATTCGAGCACCACCTGCATGCTCACCAAATCTCTTGGCTTCAGTAATGATGCTTGGGCGTCCGGTGTAGGTGCGATGAAGCTCTGCAAGTTCTGCGATAAATGCTGGATCTTTTTGCGCCGCGTTATGTGCAGCCTCTAACTCTTCAAGAGCGCCAATGAGAGCTTCTGGTACAAAACGCCCGCCATACTCTCCAAAGTGGCCCTCAGTAATCATTGTCCAAGCCTACCGAGCAACTGAGCCATCGCAACATTTGAATTTCCTGAGCGAACTAAGGCCTCTCCCACCAGAATTGCTGTTGCTCCATGCTCTTGGGCAAACTCAACATCCGCACGTGTAGAGATACCTGATTCAGCAACACGTGCAATGGTGCTTGGTATTTGTGGAATTAGTTGGGCAAAAGCTTGTGCATCAACATCTAGTGTTTTTAAGTTACGTGAATTAACACCAAGAATCTCGGGTGATATTTCAAATGCACTTTCTAACTCTCCAGGTGTGTGAACTTCAATAAGCGCTCTCATGCCTAGCTCTTTAGACAAATGAAAATAATCATTTAGTTGATTCTTACTAAGTGCTGCAACAATCAACAAAATCACATCTGCGCCATGTGCTCTGGCTTCATAGAACTGGTACTCATCAACCATGAAGTCCTTTCGTAAAATCGGCAATTCAACCGCTCTACGTACCGCATCAAGATCTGCCAATGTCCCACCAAATCGGCGTTGCTCAGTGAGCACGCTAATTACCGCAGCACCTGCTTCTTCATAACTTGCTGCAAGTCCGGCAGGATCTGTAATGGGAGCAAGTGCGCCTTTACTCGGCGAAGATCTCTTCACTTCAGCAATCACAGAAATATCTTCAGTTAACAATGCAGCTAAGCAATCTCTTACAGGCGGTGCTACTTCGATTGCCTCTAGTAGCTGGGACATTGGTAAACGTCTAGCTGCTAAATCCTCCCGCACACCCTCAATGATTGAATCTAAAACACTCACAGTTTTTGATCCTCTGTTGGGTCAATCCCTTTATCAAGTGCCGCCCAAGTATTAAGTACGCGCGGGGCACGCTCATACCGGGATGAAATCTTAAACTTTCGTGCAAGTAGTAAAACGATTGCCATCACAAAAACTCCTGCAATAGCGATAGGTAAGAGATCACTCATGATTGTGTCCCAAGCGATTAGCTGCATGAATGGCAGTTAGAACAGCTGCTGCCTTATTTCTGCACTCTTGGTTTTCTGATTCTGGATCTGAATCAGCAACTACGCCAGCACCTGCTTGAACATAAGCGGTGCCTTGATATAACAAAGCTGTACGAATCGCGATACATGTATCTATATTGCCGGTGAAATCTATATAACCAACGATGCCGCCATAAACCCCACGTCTGGTTGTCTCTAACTCTTCAATGATTTCCATCGCTCGAGGTTTCGGTGCACCAGATAATGTTCCTGCTGGAAAGACTGAAAAAAGTGCATCAACTGGAGTTGCTTTATCTGCCAACTTCCCGATCACAGTAGAGACAATGTGCATCACATGTGAATATCGTTCTATATGCATGAAGTCGACTACTTCAACACTTCCTGGCGCACACACACGACCCAAATCATTTCGTCCTAAATCAACAAGCATGAGGTGCTCTGCTCGCTCCTTTGGATCAGCTAATAACTCTTCCCCTAAACGGTGATCCTCTTCAGGATTTGAGGAACGCTTACGAGTCCCTGCAATCGGATGGATCATCACATCTTTTTGATTGACCTTTACCAAGGCTTCAGGGCTAGAGCCAACAATCTCGATGCCATCTGTGAAGCGGAACAAATACATATATGGCGAAGGATTATTAAGGCGAAGCATGCGATAAACATCAATTGCATCTGCCTGACAAGGCATCGCAAATCGCTGAGATAAAACTACTTGAAACGCCTCTCCCGCAAGGATCTCTTCCTTAACCTTAAGAATATTTTCCTTGAACTGCTCCCCCGAAATATTGCCGACGTAATCAGGCAGTGAAAAATCAGGGATCTCTGCAGCCTCGCCCGATAAAGGAGTTGAGAGATCTGCTTGCATGCGATCTAAGCGCTGCACGCAGGATTCATATGCCTCATCAATGCGATCATCGCTACCATCCCAGTTAATGGCATTTGCAATTAATGTAATCGTGCCGTCGCTGTGATCCAATACCGCTAAGTCACTAGTTAACATAAATGAAAGTTCTGGAAGCGGAATGTCTTTTGTTGTTAAGTCAGGCAACCGCTCTAAACGTCGCACCACGTCATAACCCATAAAGCCAACTAGTCCACCTGTTAACGGTGGCAGGCCTGCAATCTTGGGTGATTTCAAATGCGCAGCAGAAAGTCGCAGTGCTTCAAGTGGATCAATTCCCGTTGGCGCACCAGCTGGTGCTGTTCCTTGCCAATATGCCAGACCATCTTTTTCACTCAGTGTTGCTTCACTTCGCACACCAATAAATGAATACCGTGACCACGCACCGCCATGCTCGGCTGATTCAAGTAAAAATGTGTTGTCGGCGCTCTTGGCTAATTTGCGATAAACACCAAGTGGAGTCTCACCATCTGCAAGCAAACGCCTTGAAACTGGAATTACATTTGAAACCTTGGCGTAAGCACGAAACTCTTCCAGGTTCATTTACTGACCTAGTTCAAGTGGTGTGTGAAAACAGGTGCGATCACCCGTATGGCATGCAACACCGGTTTGAGTAACCTTGAGCAAAATCGCATCTCCATCGCAATCTAATGAGACTGAATGCACTTCTTGGAAATGTCCAGATGTTGCACCCTTAACCCAGAGCTCATTACGACTGCGGCTCCAATATGTTGCTTTGCCTGTTGAAAGCGTCAAAGCCAATGACTCTGTATTCATATAGGCAAGCATCAAAACTTCATTACTTGAAATATCTTGAACAATTGCTGGAATCAATGCAGCAGGATCCTTGAGCAGCGCTTTCACCGCAGGATCAATTGTCGTCATGTGCTTATTCTGCCTTAACGTGGCGCCATCGTGCGCACCGGATAATTGTGCTTACCCAGGTATGACTTCACATCACCTATACGGTGAATACCAAAGTGAAACACGCTTGCAGCAAGGAGTGCATCTGCCCCTGCATCAAGGGCTGCAGAAAAGTCTTCAAGACTTCCCGCTCCACCACTTGCAATCAATGGGACCTTAGAAACTGCGCGAACTGCAGTAATCATTCCGATGTCATAACCTGCACGAGTTCCGTCGGCGTCCATTGAATTAAGAAGTATCTCGCCAACACCTAATGCGCAAGCTTTTTCAACCCACGCCAATGCATCTATCCCAGCACTTTCACGACCACCATGTGTTGTAACTTCAAAACCAGATTCAGTGCGTGCACGTCGTGCATCAACTGAAAGAACAAGTACCTGTGAACCAAAACGATCCGCGATTTCAGATATTAATTCTGGACGTACAATTGCAGATGTATTGATCGATACCTTGTCAGCACCTGCACGAAGCAAGCGGTCCACATCTTCAACACTTCTGATTCCGCCACCAACTGTAAGTGGGATAAATACTTGTTCTGCTGTGCGGCGAACAACATCCAAAGTTGTTTCACGCCCAACAACACTTGCTGAAATATCAAGAAAAGTTAGTTCGTCAGCGCCTTCTAAGTTATACAGCGACGCCATTTCAACTGGGTCGCCGGCATCAACTAGATCAGTGAAGTTAACCCCTTTGACCACACGACCATCGGTGACATCTAGACAAGGAATGATGCGAACAGACAAACTCATTTTCCGCTGACCCTTAACGCATCTTGCAGTGTGAATTTGCCGGCATACAACGCCTTACCCACGATCGCTCCTTCAACACCAACGCTGCGAAGCGCGGCAAGGGCTGCGATGTCATCTAGGGATGAAATTCCACCACTTGCAATTACCGGCTTTGTTGTTGCAGCACACACAGACTTAAGTAATTCAATATTTGGTCCCGCTAATGTTCCATCTTTTGCAACATCTGTGACCACATACCGCGCACAACCATCGCGATCTAAACGCTCAAGGGTTTCAAACAAATCTCCGCCCTCTTTTGTCCAACCACGAGCTGCCAGAGTATGGCCACGAACATCTAAACCAACTGCGATGCGGTCTCCGTGCTCTGCAATTACACGAGCAGTCCATTCCGGATCTTCTAGCGCAGCTGTACCTAAATTAACTCGGCGACAACCAGTTGCCAGTGCACGCTTTAGAGATTCATCATCACGAATTCCACCTGACAACTCGACCTTAATATCAAGTCTGCCGACAACTTCGGCTAAAAGAGCAGAGTTCTCACCGCGACCAAAGGCAGCATCTAAATCAACTAGGTGTAGCCATTCAGCACCTGCTGCTTGAAACTCAAGTGCAACATCTAATGGCGCTCCATAAATACTTTCTTTATCGAGTTCGCCCTGAACTAATCTGACTGCGCGGCCATCTTTAACATCAACAGCTGGCAATAACTCTAGGTAGCTCATAGTGAATCCACCCAATTCTTAACCAAGGCCAAACCTGCTGCGCCAGATTTTTCTGGGTGAAATTGCGTTGCACTGATATATCCATCTTCTACAGCTGCTAAAAACTTTTCACCATGCGTGCTCCATGCCTGCGTTGTTCCCACAGCTTTTTTCGCGGCGTATGAATGAACAAAGTAAAAAGATTCGCCTTCAACGCCGTCAAAAAGTGTTGATGTTGATGCAGCTTCAACTGTGTTCCAACCCATGTGAGGCAAGATGGGTGCATCTAATTGAGAAACAATCCCATCCCAAACTCCGATACCTGCATGCGGCGTGCCATCTGCATGCTCTGTGCCCTGACTAAACATGATTTGCATCCCAATACAGATGCCTAATGTTGGACGTTCTTTCGCCAAACGCTCACGAACAATTGCCGCGCCATCGACTGCATTTAAACCATTCATACATGCAGCAAATGCTCCAACGCCTGGAACTACTAATCCTTCAGCTTGGAGTGCAACAGTGCGATCTGATGTAACAACTACATCTTTCCCAGCTGTTGCGAATGCGCGTTCTGCAGATCTTAAATTTCCAGATCCGTAGTCAAGAATTGCTATCAAAGAGATCCTTTAGTTGATGGAATTCCGGCGACTCTGCCATCTAGTGAGACCGCATCGCGCAGTGCGCGAGCAACAGCCTTGAACTGTGCTTCAAATACGTGGTGCGCATTGCGACCTTCTAGAACACGAATATGCAATGCGATGTGTGCTTCAGCCACAATTGATTCCCAGATGTGCTTACCCAGTGTTGTATCAAAAGTTCCAATGAGCTCAACAATTTCTGGTTGGCGGTGCACTAAATATGGACGACCTGAAAGATCTACAGCTGCTTGGACCAATACCTCATCCAACGGAACCATTGAATCGCCAAAGCGACGAATGCCGGCTTTGTCACCTAGTGCTTCACGAAGTGCCTGACCAAATGCAAGTGATGTGTCCTCAACTGTGTGGTGTGAGTCAACATCAACATCGCCAGTTGTTTTAACGGTCAGATTAAAACCTGAGTGCTTTCCCAATTGAGACATCATGTGATCAAAGAAGGGCACACCTGTTGCAACATCGATGATGCCTTGACCGTCGAGATTGAGTTCAACGAGTACGTGTGACTCCTTGGTCTTTCTTTCAACGCGCGCTGTTCTCATGGCTTTCTCCTTTAAATGAGCTCTTTGAGGGCTGATACAAATAATGTGTTCTCGGCTTCATTGCCAATTGTGACTCTTAAGTACCCTGATAATCCCACATCTCTAATCAGAACACCCTTTTCTAGCAAAGCCGCCCACAGTTGTGGCGCTTCTTGCTTGAATCCCGTGAACAAAACGAAGTTGGCACTGCTGGCAATGGTGGTCAGACCCATATCTTGAAGCGCCTTAACTACAGACTCTCTGGCAGCAATAATCGTTGCAACTCCACCTAATAACTCTGCTCGGTGATCAATAGCAACTTGGGCTGCAGCTTGCGTCAATGCACTCAGGTGATACGGCAAGCGCACAATCATCATTGCATCTTTAACTGCCACATCACTGACTAAATAGCCAACACGAGCACCAGCAAATGCAAATGCTTTACTCATTGTGCGAATGACGATTACATGTGGATTGTTGGCAATTAATGTAACAGCTGATTTTTCTTGCGAGAATTCAGCGTAGGCCTCATCAACAACAAGTAATCCGCCCACAGACTTGCAAGCATCTGCCAGCTTTTGAATCTCAGCAATTGCTACCGCCCCACCTGTTGGATTATTAGGTGTAGTGATAAAAGTTAGAGTTGGCTTATTCTTTTGAATCTCAGCTATTGCATCCGTTGTGTTCAAGGAGAAGTCGGCGTTGCGCTTGCCATCAATCCACTGTGCACCGGTCACCTTGGCGATCAGCGGGTGCATTGAATATGAGGGTGTAAATCCAAGGACTGGACCTTGAGCAAATGCCAAGAAGATCGATTGAATAATTTCATTGCTGCCATTTGCTGCCCAGATATTGTCAGCAGAAAACTTTGTTCCACTTAACTCGTTGATGTAGGTAGCAAGTTTTGTGCGCAAAGCGGTTGCGTCACGATCTGGGTAGCGGTTTAAGTCTGCAGCAACCTTTGCAACTGCATCAGTAATTGCCTTTTGCAAAGCAGGTGATGGTGAATATGGATTCTCGTTTGTATTAAGTGATGCTTGGGCCGGAACTTGCGGGGCACCATAGGGTGACATTGGGCGAAGTGATTCGCGCAGCGGAAGCCAGCTTGGCCAACTCATGACAAGTTCTCCAAGCGCGCAGTCATCGCTTCACCGTGTGCTGGTAAATCTTCAGCATTAGCAAGAGTTACCACCGTATCAACAATATCCGTAAAGGCTTTTTGACCGTACTCAATGAAGTGCAACCCACGCAAGAAAGTTTGCACAGATAAACCACTTGAGTGACAAGCGCAACCACCAGTAGGTAATACGTGGTTTGATCCAGCTGAATAATCACCAAGTGACACAGGTGAGAAGCGCCCGATAAATACAGCTCCTGCGTTACGAATCTTTGCAGCATCACTGCGTGAATTTCGTGTTTGAATTTCAAGGTGCTCTGCAGCATATGCGTTAACAACATCTAAACCTTGTTCAATGGAATCAACTAACGCAATCGCCGATTGAACGCCTGACAACGCCGTCTTGATTCTATCGGAGTGCTTTGTCGCGTTAACGCGAACCTTAAGTTCTGCCTCAACTGCTGCAGCCAATTCTGGAGAATCTGTAACAAGCACGGCTGCTGCAATCACATCGTGCTCTGCTTGGCTAATTAAATCTGCAGCCACATCTGCTGCAATCGCAGATGAGTCAGCAAGTATTGCAATTTCAGTTGGACCCGCTTCTGAATCAATACCAATGATCCCGCGAAGTGAGCGCTTTGCGGCAGCAACATAGATATTGCCAGGTCCTGTTACTAAGTCAGCCTTTTCACACACATCTTCCATGCCGTAAGCAAACAGCGCAATCGCTTGGGCTCCCCCGACTGCATACACCTCAGTAATTCCAAGGAGCGCGCACGTTGCAAGAATTGTTGGGTGCGGTAATCCGCCAAACTCTTTTTGTGGAGGTGAGGCAACTGCAATTGATTGCACCTTTGCAATTTGTGCAGGAATAACATTCATCATCACGCTACTTGGATAAACAGCGCGACCTCCAGGGACGTAAAGTCCAACACGATCAACTGGAACCCACTTTTCAGTAACAGTTCCGCCATCTACAACTGTGGTTGTCTTCTCTGATCGAACTTGATCGTTGTGAACCTTTTTAATTCTAGAAATCGAAAGCTCTAATGCACTCCTAATTGCCGGTGCTAACTCTGACAACGCCTCATCAAGTGCCTGTTGCGGCACCCGAATACTTGCCGGTGTAACACCATCAAACTCTTGGGCCAGGGCAATCAGATCTGCCTCTGTTCCATTTTTAACTCGATCAAGAATTGGCTGAATTAACACCATCGCCTCTGCCACATTGAGCGTGGCACGAGGAAGCTCGAGGTTGTATTGGGCTTTAGATAGGGCTCGCCCGCGCAGGTCAACGGTACGAATCATTGGGCAATTGTAACGGCTGAGCCCCCAACCTTGTTGCCCAAATTAAACGAGGCAGTTGGGTCCCAAAATCGATTTGAGGTCCGCGCTCAAACTTGGTGATGAAGTGATTAAAGCATCAACCTTCATCATGGTGCTGCTTCCATTGTCATTTAATTGCAAATGCACTTCTCGCTTACCTGGATGTGAACGCAAGATTTCCTTGATTCGCTCAACTACCGGTGGTGTGCACTGCTGAATCGGCAGTGAAATAACTAGAGGACCTGTCGGAGTTGCATTGATATCTGGCATGGACATTTCAAGGGCTGTAAAGCGCAATTTATCTTCTCTGCGATCAACGCGACCTCGGATTATGACGATGCGGTCTTCTGTCAGCGACATTGAGTATTGGTTGTAGGTATTAGCAAAGAACAAAACTTCAAGCGATCCCTCAAGATCTTCAACTGTAACAACCGCCCAAGAAGCACCCTGGCGAGATACTTTGCGTGTAACGCTGGTGATCAATCCACCAATAGTGACAATAGATTCGTGCTGAGCGCCATCATCAACAATTTCGCTGATTGACATATCTGTATTGGCACGCAAAACATGTTCGACTCCAAGAAGTGGATGGTCTGAAACATAGAGGCCTAACATTTCTCGTTCATAGGAAAGTAGCATCGACTTATCCCACTCACCTGTCGGGACTTCGATATCTGATCCAGAAACTGCTGTAACTGCTTCTTCGCCAAATAAATCAAACTGACCAATTGCCTCGGCGCGTTTTGATTCGATAACTGAATCAATTGCCTCTAAGTGGATAGCAATCAATCCCTTGCGCGTAGATCCCAGGGACCCAAATGCACCGGCTTTGATCAGTGATTCGATTGTTTTCTTGTTGCACACTTGAGCATCAACCTTTGCCAGGAAATCTCCAAAGGAGGTGTAGCGACCCTTGGCAGTCCGCGCGCTCTTGATTGAAGCAACCACACCTTCTCCAACATTTCGGATAGCAGCTAATCCAAAACGAATATCAACACCACGTGGTGTGTACTCAGCATCAGATTCATTGACATCGGGTGATAACACCTTTATTCCCATACGACGACACTCTGAAAGGTAGAGGGCGGACTTGTCCTTGTCATCACGCACAGATGTAAGAAGGGCGGCCATGTATTCAGTTGGATAGTTAGCCTTTAAATAAGCGGTCCAATATGAAACGACTCCATATCCAGCAGAGTGTGCGCGGTTAAAGGCGTAATCAGAAAAGGGAATCAAAACTTCCCATAAACGCTTAATAGCAGCTGTTGAGAATCCGTTCTCCTTCATACCTGCTTCAAAGGGAACGTACTCTTTATCCAGAATCTCTTTATTCTTCTTACCCATCGCCTTACGTAAAAGATCTGCGCGTCCAAGTGAGAAACCTGCAACCTTTTGTGCAATCGCCATTACCTGCTCTTGATACACGATTAAGCCATAAGTATCGCCAAGTATTTCCTGAAGAGGTTCAGTTAATTCAGGGTGAATTGATTCCACAGGCTTACGCTTATTTTTACGATCTGCGTAGTTGTTATGCGCGTTCTCTCCCATAGGTCCCGGGCGATATAAAGCAATAACAGCTGAAATATCTTGAAATGAATCTGGTGACATGCTTTTTAGCAAAGCGCGCATAGGTCCACCGTCGAGTTGGAACACACCCAGCGTATCTCCGCGGCTAAGTAACTCATATGTCTTTGGATCATCCAGCGTCAAGGTTTCTAGAACCACATCAATACCTTGATTT